>JAQTYS010000026.1 GCA_028688175.1 Methanothrix sp.
AACTGGTGCAGCTACGGAGCAGCGGATCTGGCCGGAACCTCGCGTATCCAGTACCCGACCAACGCCCGCAATATTCGGGTGATGTGCTCTGCTCGCGTCGATCCAAGCTTTGTACTGGAAGCACTGCGACGGGGTGCGGATGGGGTGCTCATAGCCGGCTGTCGCATAGGTGAGTGTCACTATCGGGACGGCAACTATCAGGCCCTGCAGAGGGTGAATGTGCTCAAAGGGGTTCTGGAGAAGATAGGCATTGATCCGGGGAGGGTCAAGATCGTCTGGTGTGCAGCTAGTGAAGGAGAGATCTATGCCAAGGATCTCAGAGACTTCATAGGCGAGCTGAAGGCCCTGGGTCCAATTGGGACGGAGCTGAAGAAGGAGAAGGCAGTGGAGAAGAATGAGGAGGATGCACCGGCATGATGGAGATAGAGAAAGATATGGATGCACAGGGCACTCACATTCTGGCCAAACAGAAGACCAAAGAGAGGGAGATCGTCCTCGATTATGATTATGAGAAGTGCGCCGGCTGCTCTATCTGTGTCGACCTCTGCCCGAAGAAGGCATTGCAGGAGGGGCCCTTGCAGGAGATCGCCAAGGGCCTAGATGCGCCAGCCGTGCTCATCGATCTGGATGCCTGCGCCTTCTGCGGCATGTGCGTGAACTTCTGTCCAACGAAGGCTTTCAAGATGACAGTGCGTGAGAGAAAGCCCTCTTTGGAAACGGCAGAATCGGCAGGCGCAACGGAGGCCCAGGCATGACCGATCCAACTGCTGCTAAAGCGGCAGATGCAAATGAAAATGAGAGAGTGGTGGATTTCATCTCGCAGGAGCAGTATCCCCGGCTTCTGGCTGAGGCCCGGCCTAACGAAAAATGCTTGCCCTGCCTGCTTTGTGAGCCTGTCTGCCCAACTGGTGCCATAAAGGTCTCTTTCAACAAAACGCGCGAGGACTACGGTCCGCTGCGTTCGGGAATAAAAGGAAAGATTGCCGTCGATTCTGAAAAGTGCAACCTCTGTGGCCGTTGCGCCAGATTCTGCAAGGCATTCTTACTGTTAGACAGGGATGAGAAAGAGAGAGCAAAAGATCCCCGCATTCTTCAGCCCTATGAGCAGCTCCTGGTTGATGAGGAGCTTTGCGACTACTGCGGCTTATGCGTCCCCATCTGCCCTGAAGAAGCAATAAAAGTAGAGGGTGTGCCTTTAGACGTACCAGGAGTACCTGAGGTCGAAAAAGAGTTCGCAGGCAAGATTGAGATTGATCAGGATCTATGCATCGGCTGCGGTAGATGTGCACAGGTCTGTCCTTACGAGGCCATGGATATTAAAAAGCCATTTGTTGGCGAGATTAAGTTGGTTGAGAAGAATCTGGTGCGTTGCGATCCCCTGGGCTGCCAGGCCTGCTTCAATGTCTGCCCTGCCAAATGCTGGTATGTGGACGAGCGAGGAAAAGCAGCGCCGGTCAAAGATCAGTGCATATTTTGTGGGGCATGCGAAAAAGCCTGTCCTGTCTCGGCAATTGCAGTCGAGCGGTCCGATGTCAGGCACACAGAGATTAAGGAGACACCCTGGGCTGAGGAGTGGAAACAGGCCATCTCTGCCATAAAGACCGGGGAGCGGCTGCGCCCGGATGTGAGTGGGGCCGTCTCTCCCCCGGAAGTAGATCGCCAGCCCATGCCTGCGCCAGAGAAGCCGAAGATCGATGCGGAACTCTTGCGACTAGTGGATGAGGCTCTCAGTCCCTTGGAGGCTCTGCTGAAAAAGCCGAAGGTCCGGCAGATTTTGGAGAAAGATCCGGCCAAAGAGGCCAGCCGGAAGATCGTTGAGCGGCTGCAAAACGATGCTGCTAAGAAGGTTGCGGCGAAGAATGCTGCGGCAAATGGCACAACCGCAAAGGTCACAATCCCAAAGAGCACTCATAAAGATGCCACTGAGGGGGCAGCATCAAAATGACCGGAGATGAACAGTTTAAGCATGAGGTGCTGAGACTGGCCGGACAGGAGGTATTGACCTGCATTCAGTGCGGCACCTGCTCAGCCAGCTGTCCTACGGCAAATCTCATGGACCCCAGCATTCGCAAGTTGGTCAAACTCTGCCTGGAGGGCAACAAGGAGGAAGCTCTGCATAATGTTACCCTGTGGCTATGCACCTCCTGCCTGCTCTGCACTGTGCGCTGCCCGAGGGGTATTCGGCCTAAAGCTGTGGTCTCAGCTCTAAAGGAGATAGCCGAGCAAGAGGGGCAGCGGGGCAAGGACGCCGCTTACGAGGAATTCTTCCTAAAGCAGATTCGTGACTATGGCCGCATCGCAGAGCTGGAATTGACCGGGCAGTTTCTGCTCGTCTTTCCCCAGGGAGCGGTGCAGTCCATGCAGATGGGCCTGGAGCTGGTGACCAAGGGCAAGATCAGCCTGGAGACTGAGAAGATCAAAGGTCGGGATGAGGTCAAGAGGATCGTTGAGGAGCTGAGAAAAGCATGAAGCTGGCTTACTATCCGGGCTGCGTCTCCCAGTCGACAGGAAAGGAGATGGACGCTTCCACCAGGGCGGTCTGCAGCGCTCTGGGAATTGAGCTCACCGAGCTGGAGGACTGGAATTGCTGCGGGGCAACGCATGTCTCCAATGAGCTGGTGGCTACAGGCCTGGCGGCTCGCAACATGGCCCAAACTGACCTGGAGATCATGACCAGCTGCTCCATCTGCTACAGCAACCTGCGGGCTGCAGCCCAGAGGCTGGAGGAGCCGGAGGTTCGGGAAAAGGTGAACGCCGTTCTGGAGAAAAAATACAGCGGCGCCCAAATTCGTCATGCTCTTGATGTCATTCTTGAGGCCCTGACCGAGGATGATGAGAGGATTGTGGTGCCACTCAAAGAACTGAAGGTAGCTCCCTACTACGGCTGCCTGCTAACGCGCCCCGCTGGCCAGTACAGCCCGCAGTTTCCCGTCGTTCTGGAAGAGCTGATCAGAAGGCTTCAGGCTGAGCCGGTGGACTTTCGGCTGAAGACCGCCTGCTGCGGAGGGCCCATCTTCATGCCCCAGGAGAAGGCGGCTGAGGATGTTGCCTTCAGGATATTATTGGAGGCCAAAAAGGCAGGGGCGCAGGTCATCGTCACCGTCTGCCCGCTTTGCCATCTCATGCTCGATGCCAAGCAAAAAGTGCTGGAGCAAAAACACGGGGAGAAGATCGAAATTCCAGTGCTCTATGTGACCCAACTGGCTGGGATAGCCCTGGGCCTGGGGCCGGAGGAACTGGGGCTTTTCATGAACTCGGTCTCAACGATGGCGATGGTGGAGAAGGCGTACGAGAGGATGGGAGAGGAATAAGTGGATCAATCACGAATATCCGGCGTTTCAAATGTAATTGTCATTGAGAGCATTGAGGAGATGTTCTTGGCCTTGCAAGGATTTCTTCATATCTAAAGCAATCTGTTTTGTAGTCACACCCTTCTGTTTTTTGCGGATAATCCAATGGATCTTGCGTTTGTCTAATTTCACAATCCGTGTTACGGCTTCAGGAGCAAAGCATGTGCGAGATACTTTAGGGACTACATATAGAGCAAGCCTATACTATACAATAACTTAAAATATCATCTTGGCAAAGGATTGGGCAAGAAAAAATTATGTTTCAATAAAGAATATAATGGGAGTGGATGGCTTACGGCAATGAATTATTCTAGTGATACTGAAAAATATATTTCGAGCACTCAATCCGTCCTTAATGCATCAAAACTTCTGAGGTCCAAACTTGAAAAGAGAGGAAATGAGGTTGAATTCTATGTCAACCAATTAGAGCAGGCCGTCAAGGCACAGAGAAACAGTGGAGACGTCTTTCGTTCTTTCATGTTCTCTGAGTTGGAGTCGACAACGGAGTCTGATAAATCTATCCAGGAACGAATCATTGAGGACACTTTCATTGGCATTTTAACGGATTTAGAGACAGCCAACCTGTTAATATCAGCTGGAGCCTCATGCGGTGAGGCAGGAGAACGGATTGATCCATCCAAACTTGATGAAGCAATTCGTAGACTGGACAATACGCTCAGAACCATAGAGAGATCGCAACCTTTTCCACTTTCACCGGGTTATATTCCTGGTCGTTTTGGTTTCCAAGAAGAGGCTTCTGGGATTATTACCATCAAATCGCCAGATCTTCCTTCTGCCATAACGGCCTTTAGGGAGCGCGCAGATGCTACACTCTTGTCTTTGGTCTCCGAATCCAATAGCGCAATAACAAACGTCGTAAAGGAACTATCCCGTCTCAAACCTAATGATGTGGCCATTGCCCTATCATGTCTCGGCTGCCAGATACAAGAATTGCCTCAGATCGGAAAGCTGCTGGGATTGGGGATCAAGATGGTTCAGGACTCCATTGATTCTATAACACGCCTTCTAGGTTCAGATGCTATAGATACAGTTAAGGAGAGTGTCAAGGAAATTTGGGAGAAGATTAGAGATGGGGAGTATCTTGATCAGTTGCTCTGGTCAGCTTTTGAGATCCAGAAAGAAAAGGAGATTATTAATGATAAGATTTTATCAGGAGTTTCGGACAAGAATGCTCTCGACATAGCTTGCAATGAGCTCTCTAGCCTAGAGACTAGGTTCAAAGAGACTATGGCGCTTATGAAGGGTATAATTTCGGCGGTCACTTTTGGAAGCGGAGTAATAGCTACCTTGCCCGCTATAGGTATTCCGAATGTCGTTCTTATGGCACCCGGTTCTTATTTTTTCATCTTTGCTGTGATCGTTCTTCTAGGAATTGATTATGCAGATTCTGGTCGAATACTGCAGCTAGTTTGCGGAGTGGGAGAGATTGCCAAAAGGCTGTGAGAGCCATGGTCATGAATACGAAGAATTTTCTTCTCACACAGATAAGATCACTTAATGATAATCTGAATAGTGCTAAAGGCATTGTTAATTCACCATGTCTAAGAGGGGATCTGCGAGATGCTGTCCAAGTTCGCTTCTCAGCCCTCATAGAGGCTCGCAGAGAATCACTTAGTCAGTTAAGGGGGGATGTACAAAATGACTTGCCATTGGAAACAACTTGGAATAGCTATCTACTCCTGCAAAATGATTGTGCTTGTATTTTTAGGGAATGCTTAGCTTTTCTTGAAGGCGCCCTCGTCCGCGGCGCAGGTCTTGATGATGAAATCTGCTATGTTGCCGACGACTTGCTAAATGAAATGTCAGATCAAACAGAGATAAAATGGTCAAGGCTGACTATATTAGGAGAACGGGAATTCTTTGACCAGACTGCAGAGATTATACGTCTGCGTTTTCCTGATTTCAGCATCTGGAGACTTCCAATAGTTGCCCATGAGTTCGGCCATTTAGCAGAGCAAGAGCTGAGAGATCTTCCGCCCCGCAAAAATATTTACCCTATACGAGTAAAGATAGAAGCGCTAGCAGGTAAAGAGGCCAGAAAGAAAGCGTTTCTTCAAGAGTTCTTCTCCGATTTATTTGGCGTTTATGCCATGGGGCCGGCATTCGCCTGTGCCAGTATATTGTTGATGTTCAACCCATTGAAGGCCTTTGATATGACCGCAGACCACCCAAGCAGCGCTGAAAGAGTTTATTTTATGCTAAATGGTCTAGCGAAAATAAGCTCTGAGGAGGCCACGAATCCCTATCAAGCTATCATTAAGGATCTCCGAAAAATCTGGTACGAAAGCATTTCTGAGAGCAAACCAAACTTAAGTCACACCGATTTGGATGAGAAAAAGCTAGACAATTGGATTGAAGGGCTGTATCCAGAATTGAATAAGATGAGTGCGATAAAATACTCGGCATCTGACTGGTTAGCGGCCACAGGTTGGTTCGGAGCATGGGACGTGGATCTGAAGGCCGATCGCAATCTGAGGATGCCAAATTTTGAGCCAAATAGAAGCCTTCGAGATGTATTAAACGCTGCCTGGTTATGTCGTATGAATCATCCAGATAAAGATAAAGAGATATCTAACGCCGCTAGATCCCTTTGTATGGCCATTTTAAAAAAGAGATGCACAAGATCAAAATCTGGGTTTCCCAAATAGCCTTAATTCCGCACACGTAGTGAACAGCCATTAGTATGCGTGTTCGCAGCATATTGAATTCTTTAGCAGTGGCTGGCGTTCTTCGACTAAGAACAGAATCTATCAATCTATTCCGGGGGAGCTAAACATGTACAGGGAGATCCTGGGCACGCTGTGCAATGATAAAGGAACCTCGATTCATGAGCGAATCATGACGACACTGGCAACATTTGGGACAAAGAGGACGGGATAGCCTCCAAATGCTAGCGGCGAGGCTATCCAGCTAAACACATACTAGGAAAACAACTTTATATACCTTAGAGCACTAGAATGAGCATTAGACTAAGAGGCGAGCATAAATGAATGATGCAGTGCTTTGCGCGCGCATAGATGCCCTTAAGCATAATCTTGAAGGCGCTTTGCAGTGTCAAAATTTATTTAAAGAAGATATGAGTAAGAACATTTACCAACATATCTCTTGGAAGATTATGTTATTTGCTTTATTGGATGGTACTATCGGTGTTGAGGCAACTAAATATATATCTGAATTAAAGAATATTCATGAAACAATAAGTAAACACGGATCAGATAACATTATTCTATGTCAGGCTTGGGCGAACTATTATAATATTTACAACAATAGCCAAAAAATTTTTCTGGAATGCTTAGAATTAATAGGTAGTATCGCAATCCGCAATTATCGCCTGGATTCTAATATATATAAAATTGCAGATGAGTTGATAAAGAATTGCTCCCTTAACTGTACAGGAGATCTTTGGTACTCTATTGTAGTGCCAGCACATCAAGAGTCCAAAGAGAAGACTAAAACAAGTATCATTAGGCATCGTTTTCCTGATTGGTCAATTTGGTCCATTCCTATTTTGGTTCGCGAGTTCGGCAATATATTGTTGGACCATAAAAAATTCGAAACGTTTTTTAATGAAGAAATTGAATATATTACCCGTATGGGAAAATCCGCTTATCAAAAAGGCGATCAGAATATGCCGAGATGGAAGGTAGAGAATTATTTTAGAGCAATTTTTTCTGATGCTTTTGCAACATATTTTATGGGTCCCGCATATGCATTCTCAACGATCTTTCAGCGCCTAAATCCATGTAGCTGCAATCTTGAGGATTATCATCCAACAGATAAAGAAAGGGCTTACGTTATCATTTTCATGCTAAAAATGTTGAATAAAGAGGAAATCAAGAACGGCATCAACTCTCCATATGAAAAAATCATCGAAACCCTTGAGGAAAAATGGAATTCATTCATAAATGAAGTTGATCCTCAAGAAGGTTTTTATCGTGAAGATGTTTTAAATAAAATAGTGAATGACATCTGTATACAGCTTGGGAATGCTCTAAGAACACCAGCCAGATACCCGTCAACCGGTGAGTTTGACGGTTGGGGGATCGCACAAAATTGGTATATTGAATGGGAAAAGCAATTAAGAAAAGATGGAATGAGTGGAAAGATCTTAATAACGAATAAGGTTTATCCAAATAGCAAATTGCGGGATGTGTTTAATGCCGCATGGTTATGCCGCGTAAATAACCCTGAATATGTCAAAATTATAGCTGATGCAGCAATGCAGCTATCTGAAAAAATAATTAATCAGCAAGAGCATTTTGGTCAGAATTTAGGGCAATCAGAACTCGAATAGGTGAAATGTTTATGACAGAAGAGGATCTCCAAAAAGACAAAAGTATATTTGAGGTAGGAAATTTACAGTCATTTTTATCACGAGATAAATACCAAAAATGCCTCTGTGAATTCATACCTTCAGTTATAAATGCACTTGGTTCTAAAAAAATAGATTATAAAGATATAATTCTGAATCTGAATCCAAATATGGCATGCGTTCAATCAAATGATTTCCAAGATATTTATGGATATATTAATGATCGAGCGTGTACTTTTATTAATAATATTTCAATTGACAAAATTCCAATTGAGAAAAAATGTAATGATGAAAATAAATGTTTGATTATGAATATAAGCCCACTTGAATTAAAATCTTGTTCGAAGGTAAAAACAGAATGGATCAATAAATCATGCTATTTGCCAATATTTGTTTTGCACATTCGAAATGAAGAATTAAATAAAATATTGGAATCAGAGACTAATTCTATAACTTTTGCAGAAACAGGAGAATCTTTGCGTAAGAAGGGATGCTATAACGAAGCCATTAAAGCATTTGATAAAGCAATTGCATTTGATTCTACATATGCATGGGCTTTTGAAAGAAAAGGTGCTGCATTACGTGACTTGTCACTCTATGAGGACTCCATTGCGGCTTTAAACAAGGCGTTGGAAATAGATCCGAAAAATGCTTGGACTCATGTGGAACTTGGTGAATCTTTGCGCATAAACGGACAGCCAGAGAAAGCAATCGAGGAATTCGACAATGCAATCAGCATTAATCCAGATCTTGGATGGGCTTTTGAAAGAAAAGGTGCTACACTGCGTGATATTGGTAATTATTATGATTCAATTGGCTGCTTGAAGCATGCGATTGAACTTGACCCAGAAAATGCTTGGATTTATGCAGAACTAGGCGAGTCGCTGCATAAGAATGGGAAAAGAGAGGAAGCACTTGAAGCTTTTGACCTTGCAATAAATATGGACTTGAAGAAGGCTTGGGTCTTCGAACGATTGGGAGTTCTCTTAAACAATCTAGGCAGATACAATAGAGCATCTGATGCCCTCAAGAAATCTCTGGAAATTGAGCCGCAAAATGTTCAGACGTTGGTGGAATTAAGCGAGTCTTTGCGTTATAGTGGGCATGTTATTGAAGCGCTTCAAGTTGTAAATCATGCTCTATCTATCAGTCCAAAATTTTTGTGGGCAAAGGCGAGCAAGGCAGCAATTTGGAATGAACTAAATTGCTGCGAAAATGCACTGAAACTAATAAATGAAGTCTTAATGAATGATAATCGATATTTATATGCAAAAAAAATAAAAGCGTTAATTTTGAATAACAGTGCCCGATATGATGAAGCCCTCACTACAATTGAAGAAGTAATAACAATCGAGAAAGAGAGATATTGGAGTCTTGTCATAAAAGGATGGATTCAAGAGAATCTCGGCAAATTTGAGGAAGCCCTTGAAACTTATGAAATCGCAATACACTTGGAAAATAAATTTGATATCGATCGAATAAAATGTTGTGCATACCTTGGTAGCGGGAATTCCTGTTATGTTATGCATTTACGAAGCGATAAGAATAAAAACGACTATCAAAATCGTTCAATTGAAAATTATGAAAAAGCATTGGAATTATTGAAAGCCCAAATCGATAATATTGACGCGTACACTTTATCGCGCATGGGTTGGTGTCAATTTAGACTAGGCAATTATGACGAAGCTGAAAGACTATTTATTGATGCATTATCGCTACATCCAGAGAGGATTGAAAGTCAATTTTTTATGGTTCTAACCCTCATTTGCAGGGGAAAATATGATCTTGCATTGGATGAGTGTAATAGCGGAATCAAATTAGCCACGACAGAGAGTGATCCAACTAGGTGTAGGGGACTCTTGTCAATGTCATTGCGTTATTTAAATGAAACGCTAGAGGATCATGTTGAATTGAAGGAAAATAAGGTTGTAAAAGCCATTACTCAGCAATTGGAATATAATTTGTAATTATTCAGCCACCCAATCAAAACCTTATTTTTCCTTCTGAAACGTCATGAATCATAATGTCCGAGACTCAACCCCGAATTTAAATATTAATGATAATCATATAACTGCAATAATAGATCCCACATTTCGCATTAACGGTTTGAACACTTCATAAATACCGATCATTGATAGGTCCATCGTTTTCATGAGCTGGGGCATCAGTTATCTAGCTCTAAATAGAAGCTAGGAAAAGAGGATTCCAGAAAAAGAAAATCGCCACAATCGATCACCTTAAGAATGAAACACAAGTAAATAGCCATCCATGTCGGCATCCAAGAAAAGGCAAACAAAAGAGACCAGCATTGAAGTCTTCCTGGACACAGAAGGCTCAGGCACCATCCAAATCGATACGGGAATCGTGCTCCTGGATGAGATCCTCTCGGCCATGGCCAGAGGCGCGGGATTTGATCTGACCGTCAAAGCCAGGGGTGACCTGGAGACAGGTGACCATCACACCACAGAAGACACCGCCATTACTCTGGGCAGCGCTCTCGCCCAGGAGATCAAGAATGGCATAGGAAGCTCAACGGTTCCCTCCGGCCTGGCAGTGACAACAGCCGCTGTGCGCTTCGGCGATCCGGGCTATCGGGGCAATTTCGCTTTGCAGTCCCAGGCCCTGGGCGGCATGTCTCTGGAGAACTTCAGCCACTTCTTGCGAGCCTTGGCCTACAATGGCCGGTTCAACCTGTTCATATCCGCTGAAGGAGGCGATGATCGGAGCAAGATTGAGGCCATGAGCACGGCACTGGGAAGGGCTATAAAAAAGGCGGTACGGGATCGTTAAGAAAGCAGTAGCCATCAT
This sequence comes from Methanothrix sp., assembly GCA_028688175.1. Lineage (GTDB taxonomy): Archaea > Halobacteriota > Methanosarcinia > Methanotrichales > Methanotrichaceae > Methanothrix. Next base: position 10,492 of record JAQTYS010000026.1, read on the forward strand.
TTGCATGATGATTCCAATCACTAACCATCAGTCCATTCTTCCGGGCTTCCGCGAGTCGGCCCTGCGGGCCTCCCGCGAGGGGAGCATGGCGCCGCTCCAGGCCGCGGCCGGCCAAGGCCGTTGACCGTTTTGCATGACAACTCTCCCTTACGGCTGAATGGAAAGGCTATCCCCTGCGCCGGAAAAAGGATAAGGCTCCCGCTCCTGCTGCCAAGGCGACCATGCTGACCAGAATGCCCATGGCTGGGCTCTTCTTTGCCCCTTTATCGCTCGCTGCGATGGTTATGACGCCGTTGGTAACAGTCTCAGGCTTAAAACCCCTTGCACTTGTCAAATTCAGTTTGATCGTCTCATTCGCCTGAGCTTTGATGCTCACTGCAAATGTGAGATTTGCTACAGCGCAGCCTGCCGGAAGGTGAGCGCTGATCCATCCCTCTCTCGCATCCACCTGCCAGGAAGCTTTGCACTCACCGGAAATGTTCACGGGCTTCAGTTTGGCTGCATCATAGGAGATGTTAACCCACTTTTCATTATTAGACTTGGGAGTTTGCAAAGTAATGGATACATCTCCTCCGGCTATTGCCCTGGCATCGCTCAGGGATACACCACGTATTTCGGCTGCAGTGACATTGAAGAATTGTCCAAATGTCTGTATGGCATTGACGGCGTTTTCTACCCTCATGCGCAGCTCGTATCTGCCGGGACTTGCTCCCACCGAAATAAGATGCGGCTCCAATACCTCAAGATTGCCCTGCAGAGTGTGGTTGACGTTGCTCTGAGCCAGTTTGCCGTTGATAATATCAATAAACTGCAGCATGCTTTTTCCCGGCTCGATCTTGAGATATGCTTTGCGAATAGTGCTGTTGGCCAGCATAGAATCGTAATCAATGGATGTATTGAGTTGTTTGTATTCGCCGCGGGATACATAATATATGGACACCCCGTCCGTTATTGCACCAATTCGTCCCTCTGGATTAAATTTTACTCCGACCTGTCGAGGTGTTGTGGTTTCGTTCAGGTAGAGCAATGCCGGCACGCCGCTGCCGCTGGCATCCAGAACCGGGCTCTTATCATCACTAAGCAGCATAGTCGTAGCATTCCATTGCCAGTTAAAGCCCCACAAGTCGCCTGAACCCTGGCCAAGATTAGTGATATCCCTGGTGAAAACGGTCCTATTAGCTGAATCGAGGATGCTGACCATGACCTGGCGGATCTCGGCAGCATTGACTACAATGCTGAAGTTTTCTGATGCCGAGGATGATACATTGTCCTGAGCATTGACCTGAGGTGGCTCGGGTGGAGGTACAACGTAAGTTGATGTGTGGAGATAATATCGCAAAGTGTCATTATCAGCAACACGAATATCCATACCCGGACCTATGTTGACATTTGAGTCTTTATTGAGGTTGATGCCATCCGGATTGATCAGGATCATCTTATCAGGCTGAACGAGAACAATCTCCAATTCGTTAAAACCTGTCCCTGGATCGATGGGAAAGATATACCGATCGGATATCTGGAATATGCCATCTAGGATGGCAAAACTATCCGTACCATTGTTAAAGACATTGCCAAAGTGCATCATAATTATAGGCATGTCATTGATGTTGTCCAGATCTTTCTTGTAGATATATGTTGTATTTGATTTAACCACGGAGCTATCTACTAAAATTCCTTCTTTTCGAAGCTGGAGGAAGAGGCTATCATTGCCGACATCCATGATACGCATCTCATAGCCATCTTCGAGGGAATAGTTTCCTGCAAGGATTTTCCCCTGTAGCTCTACATCTATGAGGACCCTACCTAGGTCTTCATTCTCCAGAAGGCTCAGTGAAGGCGTTTTCCCTTGAAGGCTGGAATCGTATCCTGCAAACCATGGCGCACCAAGAAATCCAATGATAAAATAATGTCCCCATGGTTTGTACTCAAATTCTTTGGCCTGTAGCATTGTAGTATATTGAAGACCACTCTGCACTACAGTCTTATTTTCCTGATAGACAATAGGAGTTCTGGCTGGCTCTATCGTCCTGCCTTTAATGTCAAAAAAGGCAAGGGTCTCTGCCCCCAGAGATTGCTTCTGATCGAAGTAATAACCGCTGTAATTAAGGGAATTCCATCTGGCAACTACCGAAGAGTTATAGTCGCCCATGCGGACAGGAATAGATGAGCTGGCGCTATAAACCGGCCCGCGTATCTCATGCACGCCGTAATCAAAGAAAGCACCAACAGGATAATAGGCGAGATCTGGCAAATCGAGAACGATTAATTTCAGGTTTGGGGTAAGAGGTATCTCAGAGTCTCTGATCAATGAGAAAGAGACATTATTTTTAAGCTCAATGCCCTCCTCAGAGATATCTGTCAGTAACATATTACCGAGCAGGCCGCCTTCAAAAAGTCTGATATAGGGTAAATCGCTGATTTGAAAGATGCCGTCCACCTCGGCAAATCCTTCTCCCTTTCCGCCACTCATGGCATTAAGCAAATGTACCAGGATCACAGGCATATCATTTACTTTATAGACAAAGTTCTCACCAATGCTCACGACCGCGGCATAAACAGGTTTTCCATTTTTTAGCAGAACAAAATTCACGGCCCCATTTTTTTCAGAGATCTCAGCAGCCGCCAGAACATACCCCTGCTGGAGTGGGATGGCCTTTTTATTGTTCAGAGTCTGTGTGCGGTCATCATCTGTCAGCACGGCCCTTAGATCTCCTTTATTTAAAGAGTTGATCTCGTCCGTAATAGAACTCTTGGGATAGCCGGCCAGGTATGGCCTGCCCATAAATGCCACCGCTTGGAAACTGCCCCAGGGTTTATACTCAAACTGCTGCGCCCATATCTTTGAGGAATAGACAATATGATCTTGTTCTGCCGTCCTACCCTGCAGATCAACGCGAAGCTCCTCGCCGCCCTGATCCTTGTCGAGGTCATAAAAAAACCAACCGAAGTCATTCGCCCGCCACTCTCCGCTGCCATCGCTGATATGACCCCGCACAAAGGCCGCTTCCACCGGCTCTTGGGCAAAAGCGTTCGAAACCAGCACGCAAAGCAGAGCAAACGTTGCTGCTGTGGTTATAAACCAGATTATTCTGATCTCTATCTACCTCTCAAGAATCGTTCCTGGATAAGCTGTATATCCTATGGAGGATGTACAAGCGAAGCGGAGTTAGATGTCATCTATTAAACACGTTGCGATATACGGCAAAGGCGGTATCGGCAAGTCGTGCACAGCCTCGAACATAGCCGCCGCCTGTGCTGAAGAAGGTCACAGGGTACTGATGGTGGGTTGCGATCCCAAGAGCGACTCGAGCATAACATTGGTGGGCAAAAGGATTCCTACCATGATGGATCTCATCCTAGCAGGCGGGGAAATTCGGGAGAAAGATGTCGTTTTTTCCGGATACAAGGGCGTCTTGTGCATTGAGGTAGGCGGTCCTGAGCCGGGTGTGGGCTGCGCCGGGCGGGGAATTATCGTTGCCATCGATTTCTTGCGCAAGGTCTCCAAAGCCATGGAAAATGTGGATCTGGTGCTTTACGATGTGCCTGGGGACATTGTATGCGGCGGATTTTCCGCGCCTATCCGAAAGGGTTTGGTCAGCCAAGCTTACATCATATCTTCAGGCGAGTATATGCCGCTTTATGCCGCGAACAACATCAGCAAAGGCCTGCGCCGTCTGAATACCCCACTGGCAGGAGTGATCTGCAACTCTCGCGAAGCTGCCGCAGGACGGGAGAAGGAGATTGCACAGAGATTTGCAGAGGAGCTGAACAGTCGGCTGGTGGCTTTCATCCCCAAAGATCCGATAGTGCAGCAGTGCGAGAGGAAGGCGGTGACTGTGATCGAGGGCGCGCCGGACTCGGGTATAGCAGACGTCTACCGTGCGCTGGCCAGGGATATCATGTCGGGAGCGCAGCTGCGGGTGCCTCAGCCGCTGAGTGATGAGAGGCTTCGGGAACTCTCCATGGAGTGAGCCATGAAAGAGAGGCAATAAAATGCGAGCCGACTGTCCACGCATACTCATAGCCGGAGATCGAAGCTCCAGCGGCAAAACCACCATTGTAGCTGGTCTGCTCTCCGCCTTGCGGGGCCGGAGCCTTGAGGTGCAACCCTTCAAGGTAGCCATGGACTACATCGATCCCAGCTACCATACCTGGATCACTGGCAGAAGCTGTCGCAATCTGGACGGCCACCTGATGACAGAGGCAGCCGTTAAGGAGATCTATGCCCATGCCGCAGAGGGCGCGGACATCGCGGTAATCGAGGGGGTGCGCGGCCTTTACGAGGGGTACGATGCCGATCAGGGCAGCACGGCGCAGATCGCTAAGCTTCTTCATACTCCAGTGATCTTCGTGGTCGACGCCAGAAGCATCACGCGAAGCTGCGCAGCTATTGTCAAAGGCTACATGGACTATGATCCCCTGGTTGATTTCAAGGGTGTAATTCTCAACAAGGTCGGATCGGAGAGGCACGCCCAGAAAGCTATCAAGGAGATTGAGCGCCACGCAGGCCTGGAAGTGGTTGGGGTAATCCGGCGAAATGAGGATATGCACCTGGCCATGCGCCACCTGGGTCTGGTGCCTGTGCTGGAGGGCAAGACCAGGCACGAGGGATTCGCGGATCGAGTGGACAAGATCCGTCAGATCGTGGAAGAGGGCCTGAACCTGGATCGCATCTTGGAGATAGCCAGAGAGGCACAGCTTCTGCCCGAAGTCGAGCCAGATCTCTACCGGCAAAATACCTTAGGCCAGGGCCTGCGCATCGGCGTAGCTAGAGATGAGGCCTTCAATTTCTATTACCGGGATAACCTGGAGATGATGCAGCTGTCCGGGGCTACAGTGGTGCCCTTCAGTCCGGTGCATGACAGGGCGCTTCCGCAAGTGGACGGCATCTATATCGGAGGAGGTTATCCGGAGCTGTACGCCCGGGAGCTGTCCGAGAACGAAGGGCTTCGCCGGGCGCTGGAGCAGGCGCATGAGAAAGATATGCCTATCTATGCGGAATGTGGCGGGCTGATGTACCTGGCTCGGGAGATCGAGTGGGAAGGCGAGCGGCAGGAAATGGTCGGGCTGGTGCCTGGAAAGGCGCGGCGGGGCAGCATGCGCGTCGTCAGCTACGTGCACGGGCATATCGCGCAGGACTGTGCTCTGGGAAAGGCCGGCGAGGCGATCATGGGGCACGAGTTTCACCACTCCGAGATGCTGATGGATGAAGGTGTAAAGTACGCCGTTCGGTTGGAGCGGGGAACGGGAATAAAGGACGGCTGGGACGGCATGTGCGAGGGGAATATGGTGGCCAGCTACACCCATGTTCATAGCGCGTCTTTCCGGGGATTTCCGGCGAACTTCTTGCGAGCCTGTAAAGAGAGATAGGACTTAGAAAAGGTGAATGCAACTGTTTTTTTCGTTTTGAAAAGATGTAACCTTCGGGCTACATTATTCCTATCTTATTCTTGATGACCCGGATATCCTTTTCCATTCTCGTCAGTCGATTCGTATTGCTGTGATATACCAAATCGTCGCGCAGATCGCGGATCTCGCCGATGGTCTCCTCCTGCTTGCCAAGCATTTGATCCATCTTTTTATTAATTCCCTTGATTTCAGTGACTGTTTCGTCTTGCTTTTCGAGCATTTGATCCTGTTTATTCAGCATCTGATCCATTTTGTTGTTCATTCCTAATAATAGGGGGATCGCCTTGTTTAACTGCATTGATGTATTTATTGCGGCATACTTTTCCAGTGATACGACATTTCCAGAAAACTCCGATACATCAATGGAATCTACCACGGCCAACTCAGGCTTATTCGATCTCACAAGTTTATCAAAATATGATACGCCTTCTTCATCCCCTTCGGCCAGAACTATGACCACAGACTTTCCGTTCTCATTGCGGTTTATAACCTGAAAGCCGCTCAGGCCGCAATCTGTAGCCACATCGGTAAGCCAGGGACGATAGCCTACTCCATGAACTTTGCTGCCTGAGATTGTCATTTTGATCTTCATGCGAATGTATTCTTTGCCTTGAAGCTATTTAGTCATTTCCGGCCCTCTGCGACATTATGGTTGTGAAGTTGTTAGACGCTGCTGGTCATAACCAATGGTTGCGAATCAAACATCCTTTATTAGCGCCAGTCAAGGCTTCGCGCGAGACCGTCCGAAGTTTGACGACTCACCTGATTTTCTTCAGACGCCCGTTCACTATTTCAGCGTCGAAATACTCAGGATCGTATTCACCCAGCCACTCCCGCAATTCCACACTATCCGGATGGCTCGGGTTCTTCAAAGCCTTTAGGACATCGCGGTATCCGCCTTTTCCACCGCAGTCCTCCGGTGGCGCAGAGCGCTTGCCATCAAGGCAGACCGGTGCTTTCAGCTCTTTCTCAGGTCGGAAGATCTTCTCTACCAGGATAGTATGACCCCAGCCATCTCCAAAGTCGTACTCATAGGTGAATTTGAACTTCTCTCCAGGGATGACTCTGCTTAGCTTGAACCTCTTCTCGTCCTTGAAATCGTCGCCCAGCATATCAGCCT
>JAQTYS010000254.1 GCA_028688175.1 Methanothrix sp.
TGAGTTGGTCCAGGAAAATGCGGCCAGATCTCCCATGCCCCAGTTGGTCATGAGGCGAAGCTGCTCATCGCTGGCGAAATACTTAAGAAGCGAACTTATGGCTGTGAAGAAATAGTTCACAGCGATGCCTGCTAACACTAAATTCTCAGAGGTGGCTCCCTTGATGGCCGCCAGGCCGATGATGAAGAGTGAGCATAAAAGGGCACAGATGAAGGCATTGCCTATGATGAAGTAGGGCCCACCCAGAATGGAAAAGCCGATAACGGCTGCAATGGAGATGCCAAACTGCGCTCCCGCGGTGATGCCCAGGGTAAAGGGGCTTGCCAGGGGATTTTTGAGTACGGCCTGCATTACACAGCCGCATATTCCCAGGCCGAATCCTGCCATAATCCCACCTAAAATTCGGGGAAAGCGGATGTTCCAGACCACACGAGAGGTAAGGGCATCCACAGAGAAGTAGTTCGGCCAAAAGCGGGCCAGCAGCGCAGAATAGGAATCAGTTACCGATATGTTCAGGGGTCCTAGAGTTATTATGATTCCGGTGAGCAGGACCAGCAAGCCGACAATGCCCAATACGAAGAAGATTCTGATGGACTTGAATCTCTCGTGAGCCATCTGCGGATTGCTCTTCTTGCCTGCCCTCCTGGCCCGGGAAAGGCTGGCATCGGGCTTTCCCCGAAAGAAGATGGTCCGAAAGCTGGTCATTTATTACCCGCAGCCGCCTTGGCCAGCCCCATAAGAAGAGGGATGTCCGAATTCTTGTTCCCCTCATCAGATCCTATCGATACCACAATGAGGTTCTTCTCCTTGGCGATCTCGGTCAGAGTTTGAAACTCGCGCAGCTTGAGAGCGCTGGGCTTATTCTCATACATATCGGCAGCCTCATTCATCTTCTTGGAGGCCTGAAACTCACCTTCAGCCAGTATTATGCGGGCTCTCTTCTCCCTTTCCGCCTCTGCCTGCCGGGCGATGGCACGAAGCATATTCTCAGGCAGTGAGACGTCTCTCATGGTCACCATAACCACATGCATGCCCCAGGGCCCTGTGGTGGAGTCCAGTATCTCCTTGATCCTTTTGTTAAGGTCGTCTCGATCGGAGAGGATGGTGTCCAGCTCATTTTGGCCCAGGATATCTCGCAGAGTTGTCTGAGCCAAGAGAAGAGTAGCTGCCTCGAAGTCCTCCACCTCCACGATGGCTCTGGTGGCGTCCACTACTCTGTAGTAGATGACTGCATCCACCTCAAGGGTCACGTTGTCACGGGAGATGATGGTCTGCTTGGGAACATCCAGCTCTCTCACCCTCATGTCCACTCGCACCATTTTATCCACGAACGGTATGAGAGGAAAGAGGCCCGGACCTCTCTCCTTCTTAATCTTTCCCAGGCGAAATATGACGGCTCGCTGGTACTGTCTAACTACCCGGATGGATGAGGCCAAAAGTCCCAACACGAGGACCGACCCGACCAGAAGAGAGATGGAAACCATTTTAACAACCTTCCTAGGCCGTTATGGGCCCACCCTTCTGCCAGGAGATCAAGACCTGCTTATGGCTGCGATGCATGCATAGTCCCTTCTCATCCTTGACCAGTCTAAGCGAGAGGAACTCTCGCAGCTTTGGCTCCTTTTCGTCGGGCACCTCATGCATCTGCTTCCACTCGGCCACGGCTTCATCAAGGCTGGTGTAATGCTCATCAGACTGCCAGCTCATGAACTTGATATCGGCTAGAATGCCCATATCAGCGAGCAGATTGTAGATAACAAGATAGCCGGCTGGACCTGCTTCATGCCAGCCGTGCCTGCCATGTCTTCCTCCTTCGCCTTTTTTGCCTTCTCTCAGGAACTGTCTAAAGCCATCGTCCCTCTTGCCATCGGAAAAGGTGAAGATGTAGACCGCCCTCTTTGCCAGGGAATCCATCTTGCTCAGGGCTTCTTTCAGGTCATAGACTCCCAGAGAGTTGGATGAGAGCACCACATCGTGCGGCTGCAGCTCTCCATCAGCCACATCCTGCCAGCTCTTCTGGATGCAGCGGATGTTTTCTATGCCCTCTGCAGCCATGTTCTCTTGCAGGCAGGAGAGCATTCCTGCGGATTGATCGAGAGCTGTCACACTTTTAGCCAGGCGAGACATGGGCAAAGCCAGTCTACCGGTGCCAGCTCCCACATCCAGCACCGTCTCACTGGAGGTGAGACCGAGGAGTGCCACCTGACCCTTCGACCTCGCCTTGTTCTTCATGACCCGTTTATTAAACAGCCTGGCCCGGCTGTCCCAGTGGGCAGCCAGGTCTTTGCCATGATGTTGAAAGCCACCCGCATGGGTGGCCTTCCACAGTTCGTCCCAATTAATGATTCCCGGCATGGCTTCGTCTCCTACTTCTGGCTGTCCAGGTACTCTCTGGGCCAGACCAGGTAGTCAGCATATTCGGTAAAGACGCCGTCCACGCCCAAGAAGGCCTTGAATATCTCATTGCCCTCTTTTTCAAGATCAAGATCATTGAATTCTTCCGGGTGCAGAATCTTGGCCATGTAAATCATGTTCAAGAGGTTTCTGTCGGCGGGTGTGCCCCGGCAGTGGGGATAGAAGCAATTGTAGACATTGCCGTTCTTGATGGCATTGATGGAGGCCAGCTCCGGGCTGTTTTTGATGAAGTCCAGACCGGTGTTGTTTCCGGCATCGCTATTGGATATGAATATATAGTCGGGATTCCAGGCGATGATCTGCTCCAAAGCTATATTGACCGTCGAGCCGTTGATCTCGGAAGCAATGTTGATGCCGCCAGCCATAGTCAGGGGATCATATTTGGGCTCAGTGCGGGTGAAGTCCCTGCCCTCTTTGGGATCATAAAAAGCGTTGCTTGCACCTCGGGAAGCGAAGTAGACCTTGGGCTTCTCATCGGGCTTCATGCTATCGGTTACGGATTCTATCATGTCCACCTTGCCTTTGGCAAAGGCGATCAAATCCTCTGCTTTATCTTGCGCATCCAAAGCCTCTCCGGCCACGCGGATGCTGTTGTAATAACCATCTTCTCCAAAGTTCCAGCCCTGTCCGCCCAGCACAACTACCGGGCAGCCGATCTTATCCTCAAAAGCCTCGGCATCCTTGAGGCTTCCGCAGAAGATTATATCCGGTTTAAGGGCGGCGATCTCCTCAAAATAGATATCATACCTGGTGCTGATCTCCGGGAGATCGGGCATGCGACCATCGATAATGCTCTCATAGCATCCTTCACATCCTTCTGTGGTGTTGTCGAAGGTCATAGGGCAGAGGCAGGACTTGGTGGCTTGCTCTCCGGCAATCAGCTTATCGCCGTAGCCCAGGGCAATTACAGTCCTGGCCTCGTCCGGAGATCGGGTGATTATCCTCTCCACGGCTTTATCCAGAGTGATTTCCCTGCCTTGTGTATCGGTAAATGTCTTGGGGTAAGATGCCATTGCCGTAATGCTCATAAAAAATATGGCACATATTAACAATATTAGCATCGGCCTATTCATCCAATGGGATTTATGCATTTATCTCTCTCCAATTTTTCTAGTGCTATGGATCATCTGGCTGGTTATGTAGCCCTTGATCCGGAATACCTATCTATTTTGTGTTAAATATTTAGTCCTATTTAAGACTTATCGTTAATTACATGAAAAATTAACACGTTTAATTTGATTATGATAACAATTGTATTGCTTTAACCTATCTTAATTAGAACTATTAGTAGGTCTATAATAACATTGACAATTACATGCACCATTTTAGTAATACAAATTCAAGAGAAAATCTTAAATATGCGCTATTCATGACACATATAGTATACTGGAGGAATTCAAACGAGTGTTAAATATGAGTTAATCACCATGGTTCTTCTCCTGGCATTGGTTCCAGGATTGGCCCTGGCGGACAATGCGGTTATGCAGGAGCTGGGCTCCAAGGCAGCCAAGACTGCCATGCAGGACCTCAAGGTCGAAAAGGGAGATGCCAATGTCCTGGTGCTGACCAGCGCCGGACATGCCATCGTCGA
>JAQTYS010000255.1 GCA_028688175.1 Methanothrix sp.
GAAAGGCGATAAAGTTGAAGAAGGCCGCCCAGATTACGGCGTATTGCGGCGACAGCACCTTGGTGGAGACCACCGTGGCGATGGAATTGTTCCTTACAAAGTCGTCTTCCCGCCTCCGACGCTGCCACCAACCTTCACAGCCACCGCTCCGCACCCCCGGGCCACGCTGCTGCCCACTCCGCTGTACTCGGCAAATCTTGCCAGTGCCACAATCCCATTTCGCAGGCCCTCCGGGGCGTTTTTGGCGAACGTGTACCGGCAGCGGCCTGTGAAGCCCTGCTTCATGATTGGTCTCGCATGCCCTTTGACCCGGTCGAAGACCGTGTTTACTACTATGCTGTGTGTCCCATAAGCCTGCGGCTTCTCAATCATGAAACGGGCGATATCGTCTCGCTCCATAGCCATCTTCAGCTCCTCCGGGCAGACTGCATTCCACTTGGACAGAAGCGAGTGAAAGACCGCTTCCCGGTGCGGAAACATCTCAAATACTTTGGTATTCTTGTACTGAATGCAGGTGGGCGACTTGAACTGAATATCAAGACAAGGATCTTTGCTCTCCCCGGCGAGGGAAAGCAGCTCCTGGAAGCTCACCGTAGAGCTTTTCAGCTCCTCCACCCGCAGCTCTCCTTTTTCCAGAGGCAGATTTCGCTCTTTCAAAACCAGCGGCGCAATTATGGAGCGGAAGATCAGGACTTCCTTTGGGTCTGTGATCCCCACCGCCAGATCATACCTCTCGTTTGCATCGGCGGCTTTGTGCATGGCCCGATCCGAGCGGCAAAACCGGCCCTCCAGGGGCCCCAGGGAGATGGAACCGATGGGCGAGTCGTGCGTGTATCTGGCCATCTCTGCGTCGCCCTCTTGCATGACGTGAAGCAGAGCCGAGTAAAGCTGGTAGCCCTCACTGATAGGCATCTCAAAGGCGGCCTCGGGCCGAAGGGTCAGTGTGATCTTTTGCGGCATCACTTCGGCATTACATCCTATTCCATTTAAACCTGTCGATAATTGCAATAGTTTCATAAAAGTGCAACTAAATGCTTATGCCTTCAAATACCTGCAAGGGAAATCGTTATGATCCAAAATCCTGGTTAATCGTCGTCTCCGTTCGTTCGTCCTTTGTGCGCTCTGTGCCTCTGTGGTGATAGTCCGTAAACCCCTGGTTAAAATTCGCGCCTCATAATATAAACCTGAACGCAAGCAAGATCCTCCCCGCGCTTGAGCCTCTCCGAGGATACAGTCTCCCGCTGTGTAGCCCACACTCCACGTGCCCCCAGGCCCGACCGGTCATTTGCAGCATCATGCAATTGTAACATGGAAAGGCATTTATGCATTGGTCAGCCATATTGATTAATGAAAACCTACATCTCCCTTTCAGGCTTCGACTCCTCCCAGATCGTATCCCTGATTGTGAAATACGGTGTGGAGGGCAAAGATACCATAATCCTCATCCGCCCTGAAGTTGAGCCGGACGCACGCGGCGAGCAGACGGTGCAGGCCATCCGGGATCTCTCCCGCCAAATTGACAGCTCCATCGATCTGCAAATCCACCGCGTCGATCACAGAGATTTTGAGGGAATGGTGGTCTCCTTGAAAGCACTTCTGGAGAATGCAAAAGGTCAGATCATCGCCAACCTCTCCGGCGGGCCGCGGGAGATCTTCCTGGCCTTCACTATCGCCTGCCTCTCAGAGGCCGGGAGGATCTTCAAGGCCACCAACTACAGCGATATCGAAAGAAGCCTCCAGGAGGTAACCCTGCCCAATATCACCGCCATCCTGGAAGATCGGCAAAAGACGATCTTAAAGGACGTTAGCGAGAATCAGCCCACTAATATTACAGATATCGCAAAGCGGCTCTCTGTCTCTGAGAGCACCATCTCCCGCCAGGTGGCCCGCCTGGCTGATATCGGAGCATTGGATGTTTTGCAGAAAGGAAAGACGAAAGAGGTGCGAATAACTCTAACTGGAAAGATTTTGCTGTAACCATGACCCAATCTACTATTGGTGGCCGATATAAAAAATACGGCCACTAAATTAACGGCTTAAAGGCAACAGACTTGTTCTCCTCGTCCGGGAAATCTTCATTTAGCCACTCTAAATCGCCATCGCTCAATTGGTCTATGACGGCATCTAGGTAAGCCCCTTTATCCGTGACGATATGCCTTTTTCGCATAATTTCAACTGCCATTTGATCTCCGGCTCTTATTGATATCTCGCTCATAATCTGCAGCGCCATATCATATCCTTTTGCTGATTGCCCAGGTATCATCCCGTGCCTGGGTCTGGGCAGAGCGAAGAGCAAAGACAAAGCAGGTAATTCTTTATGGAAGAAAAATAAGTACAACAGGATGCCTGTAAAAGTGAGATACGAAAACAATGTTCTGAAACCTCTGGAGAAGCTGGATCTAATTGAGATAATAAAATCAAATGCAGATAGAATCGTAGGCCTCCTAAAAGACATCGACTCTGTTGATCTTCAACATGCTGCAAGAGATATCTGGGCGAGAAAGGTTGTATCTGATTGATACCAATAGATTTTGGTGATGCATATCAAAGAGATTGATAACTCTCCCAGTAAAATCCTCCTGGTCACAGGCAGAATGGCCGAGGGCCAGGTTAGATCCGCCGCCGGTGACGCGCAGGTGCTGGTGGCCGATGTTGATGTGGCCGCCTTCATCACTCCCGAGCTGCTGCTTTCCGCTTCTCCCATGGGCTACGATCTCATCCTCATTCCCGGCGCCATAACCGCCGACTTTCAGGAAGCCGAGCGCGCTTTGGGCACCAAAATCCGCCTGGGGCCCAAGAACGCTGCTGACCTCAAGGCGGTGCTGCGCCGTCTTGCTAAAGAGAAGATCGAGCTATCCCGCACCATTCCGGCTTGCATGCTATTGGAAGGAAATATGCGAGAAGGCGCACTTGATCAAGTGCAGCAGCTGGAGGAGCAAGCCCATTCAACACTGCAAATCAGGGGCACCAAGATAGGAGGCAGCTCTCGCATGAAGGTCCTGGCAGAGATCGTCGATGCCACACGCTTGCGCCCTGCGACCCTGATCAAGAGGGTCCGCTACTACGATGAGCAGGGCGCAGATATGATCGACCTGGGGCTGCCTCTTGATGCTACGGCGCATCAGGTGAAAGCCGCACTGCAAACCGCCCGAAAGGCCACTAACCTTCCCGTCAGCATCGACACTATCAAGAGCGACCTGATCCTGGCGGGCTTAGAGGCCGGGGCAGACATGATCTTGAGCTTAAACGCCGCTAATCTGCCCCAGGTGGGCAAAGCTGTAGCCAGGGCAGGCACGCCGGCGGTGATCATTCCCGGCCCCGGCGACATCAGTTTGGAAGAGAACCTGCTAGCGGCTTTGGATATGGGAATCATAGCTATGGCAGACCCTATTCTCGAACCGCCTTTGCAGGGACTGGCAGCTTCGCTGCATAGGTACCTTCTCTTCCGAGAGGATCACCCCGATATCCCCCTATTTTTCGGGGTGGGCAATGCAACTGAACTGCTGGATGCCGATACGGTGGGCGTCAATGCCCTCCTGGCAGCTCTTGGTGCGGAGTGTGGCGCATCTATCCTATTCACGCCCGAGTACAGCAGCAAAGCAGTAGGAAGCGTAGAGGAACTTGGCATCGCATCAAGAATGATGATGCTAGCCAGGCAGCGCCAGGCGCCCCCCAAAGATCTGGGCCTTGACCTTCTCATCCTGAAGGAGAAACGCCACCTGCCGAAGGAAGCCATGCCCCAAACGGTCATAGAGGCCAAAGGAGGGCACAATTTCCAACCTGACCGCAGCGGATGCTTCCGGATATCCATATCATCCCAATCGATACTGGCTCAGAACGGCAACATAGTCGTAGCGGGAAGAAATGCTCGCGACATCCTCAATACTCTCATCGAGATGAGTTTGGTCAGCCGCCTGGACCATGCCGGATACCTCGGTCGCGAACTGGAGAAGGCAGAGATCGCTCTTCGCCTGAAA
>JAQTYS010000256.1 GCA_028688175.1 Methanothrix sp.
TCACCGACTTTCGGGTGAACTTTGATCCTATAATCGATGATTACTACCGCAGCGAGTTTGTGGAAGATATTCATTATTTCCACTATCCCTTCCAGGTCTCCAGCTACTCGGCTGATGCAGCTCTCGCCGTAGATGGTCTTTTTGATCTCACAAGATCCGATCTATCTGATGAGGTAATGCCGCCCAAAGCCGCTTTAACTGAGGAATCCCGCCTTACAGAGAAAGACAAGCTCACACTCTACTCTTTTGTGAAGTATCCCATGCTCTCAGACCTCGAGCTTTCCCGGAGAACGGGCATCTCCCGGCCTACCATCTCTGGAAAGCGAACCAAGTTCTTCCAGAGCGGGCTACTGACTCGCGAAGCTTATGTGGATTGGCAGAAGATCTGCTGCGAACTGATGTCCTTTTATCATGTGCGCATCAGGCACGGTCACGATCGCCAGGATCTTGCCCAGGTCTACCAGGCATTCCGCAGGATTGGAGCGCCTCTTTTCAGCTATCTGCAACCGGGTGAGATCTTTGGAGCCTTTTTGTCCACAGGCTATCCGGACTTAAAGAATCGCATGGATAAGGAGCTTCGCACTCTCTCTGCCCAGGGTTTGATTAAGGAGAGACCCCTGCTCGTGATCATGCCGCTTGCCGAGATAAAGGCCAGCAAGATCGATTACGCGCCAATGGTAGCCAAAATGCTGGATGTGAGCAAGGAGATCTGAAGATTGCATTGGACCATGAGATTGCCGTAATCTGTTCTCGAGCAGATCCGGCAAGCTTCAATATTTATGAACGCCTACTGGAGCTATGCCTCTGGCAGTGTGAGGAAGGCTACAGGTCTTATGGCCGATGGCGTCTCATAATTCACGATGAAAAGCAGACGCGTTTAAGCGGCCTGGATGATCGACTGGCTGATTTGGGATTGCATCCGAAGATGGTGGTCTTTGCCAGCCGCCACGAAGCAAAGGCCGGTTTGCCCTGGCTGGGTGGGCACTTCACAGGAATACTGGAAGACGGCCAGAGTAAGCTTTCTGCGGCAGCGCCCTGCGGCCTGAGATCGTTTTTGCACAACATTGCTCTTCCCGGCTATGCAGTATCTGCCGAAGCCACTCATCACGGGCCGGTGGACTTGAAGACACCCTGCTTTTTTGCCGAGATAGGCAGCACTCAGAAGGAATGGCAGGATCGGCAAGCCGGGGAGACGGTTGCCCGGGCAATCCTGGCCCTGGAGTGCAAGGAGCTTCCCGTCTTCCTGGGCTTTGGCGGCGGGCACTATATGGCCAGGCAAACGGAACTGCTGTTCAAGGCAGCGGTAGCCTTTGGGCATCTCTTCTCCAATTATCAGATGGAAGGAGTAAATCGAGATGTTGTGGAGGAAGCGTTAAGCAAATCGAATGCCGCCTATGCCTATCTTGATAGAAAGTCTCTGCGCTCGGCTGAGAGAAAGAGAATTGAGAGCATTTTGGCTGAACTGGATTTGCCGGTGCTGAGAAGCAGGGAGATTCGGGCAAAGTTTCCTGTGCCGGAGAGGAATAGCATGCTATCGCCATAATGATTTAGGTGAATATAGAACCAGTAACTAAAAATGCACCACCCCGGCCTATAACCTTCTCCAGAGCTGGCAATCGGCAGTCTTGTCGGCCAAAAAAAGGATGCAAAATCAACAGCTACTCACACACAGGGCAGCCTGGCAGGCGCCTGCTACTCAAAGAGAGTACTAAGAAAGAGCAGCATATTTCCAAATATAAAGAGCAGGATAGCGAATGCGCCAATCATCTTCTTTGGTGTGGATCGAGCAACGAACAGGATAATGAACATAACTGCTAAGATAGCTAAAGATACCAGGAGCGCTCTGCGTAAAGGTATAAGAATGTGTTTTGCTAAGTCGTAGTAGTATGTGATGTAATCCAGCAAGCTGGACGAGGAATAAAATAGGGTTTGATAAACAGACAGGGAAACGATCACCAAAAATACCGCTAATATCAACCGTCTATTCCATTTTGAATATATCTTAACTCTTTTAGAAAACCTATTGTAGATTTTTGATAAATGAAACTCTAGACGATTATTTATCTTAACGATTTTATCATTTATAAGGAAATACTCAGAGGCCAGAAGGAAGCCTGCGAAAAAGTTCGCAATGATCCCCGCTTGCTCCAGAGTTCTAGAATCCAAGCCAGATACAGCTAATTGAATATCAATTAATGGCATTATTTCACGTTAGCTTCCCATGTGGATTTACCTATTTAAGCTAGGCGCCGCTGGCTTGCTGTGATATCTGAAAGATTTTCAATCTCATTCGTTGTCCCGACCGCAAATTCTCCAGCACCCCGGCCAGGATCGCCGCCAGGTTCCGGTCGGGCAGGAGCCACCTGGGCGGTCCTCTCGGCGGCGTGGATGGCGGAGCAGCAATCCGGTCGAGTGTCCAGCTGGGCTTTGGCCATGTCCGCCTTCAGGGTCTCAGACTTCTTCAGCAGGCCCGGACGAGAAGAGGAGTTGCTCTTATCCTTGAGGACCAGCCCCCCCTCAAGAAAGACCTTTCTCTGGGTAGCGCCGTGCTACCTGGCAGAATTCTCCCCATAATACTTCTTTTCTTCTGCGGTGGAAAAATGGATCAAGGTGTTCCCCTCAAAGATTCACGGTGGATTGCATCGACTGCATGGCACGTAGCCGTGTGATCTCGCATCATCCGAGCTGGAGAACCAAATCTCGTTCTCCGGGCGGATGTTCTTGGCTGAGCCACAGCTCGGATAATGATATTTATCGGATTTAGTAGAGCCTACAAATACCTTTTCGGATGCTGTAAGGGTTTCTCCCAGAGCGTGGTCAGAATGTGTTACATCAATTGCTTCTCGCGCAAGATTTATGTCGCCGTCGTTTGCTGGTGCCGAGAAGGCCAGGGGCACCAGCAAAGCCAAGGCGAGTAGAATATATGCTAACTTCATAATCATCAACGCCCTTCAACAAATCTCCGATACTGAGAAAGAATGTGAGATAGTGTGCATCGAGGGATGGCTGAAGAAGAAGAGTAAGACCTGGTTCAAAGCTCGGCAGAGAAATATATTCGATTACCTCTGAGCCAGGCGCTCTAGCAATCTGCGATGACTTCGGGTGACATCCAGATAGGCATCCCG
This sequence comes from Methanothrix sp., assembly GCA_028688175.1. GTDB lineage: Archaea > Halobacteriota > Methanosarcinia > Methanotrichales > Methanotrichaceae > Methanothrix. Next base: position 3,126 of record JAQTYS010000256.1, read on the forward strand.
TACTTCAGGCGGAAGGGCACTTAAGGCCTTCTTCCTATCTTCTTCTGGTATTCTTTCTCCAATTACGTGATACCTGTGCATACCAATACCTGGAATTGCAGAGATAAAAGGATTTGGTATAAGCTGGCCTACATCCTCGCCAGAATCGCGGCCTTGGTCTTATCATACTCATCTTGGCTGACCAGCCCAGCGTCCAGCATCTCTTTGAGTTGCTTGAGCTTGGCAACTGGGTCTTCTTGGACTGGGGCTAAAATAGGTGTTGATTGCTGCATTACGACAGTTTTCGAGCTTTCATGTGATTTTTCTTTCTGTTCTTTGGCAAGCGCATACATTTCCCGGACCTTATCTTTGGGAATGCCTTCTAATGTTATCTCATGGTCTCCTATCATTTCAAACTTGATATCTCTCAATAAGAGGCCCTCTTTCATGCTAACATTGTGAAGGTCTCTCCAGCTATAATCCTTCAGCTCGACACCAAACGTTTTTGGTTTATAGTGTATAAGTCGCTTGTTGGTTAGAACGATGCCAGGTGCCTTCATCGTCATCGGTTTTTCAAAATTATATAAAATCTCTTCATCACTCATTAGAGTTTTTGATATTTGACGCGAATCAATCTCGAATAGTAGTAAGAATTATATTAGGTCAAGACATCGCTGAAGTTATGAAGACAGAAGATAAATATGGACTGCACCCCTGATAGTAGACAGTTAGTTAAGCAACAGTATTTAAAGCAAACTCCATTTCGAACCGTTCTGGAGATTTATAGTTCAAAGCTGAATGAAGTCTTTTTTGGTTGTACACTTTCTCA
>JAQTYS010000257.1 GCA_028688175.1 Methanothrix sp.
TGATCAGCCCAGATACATCCGGATACACCCCTGCCGAGGTAGCAGCCGCTTCTTCATCGACAGATGAGACTGATCAAGTGAGCATGGTGCAGAAGACTGAATCGCCAGTCAGCGAAGAGAGCGAGAACCGATTCAAGGATGTTACAAAGCTGGCCAAGGGAATCAATCCGGACATATTGCCCAGAATGGCTGCACTGTAGGTGTTCCTGTTGAAATCCAGATATCACTCACAGCCATTCTTGATTGGCCTGATATTGAGTCTGGCACTATTGCTTTCCATGCAGGTGCAAGGCTCAATGATGGACGATTTATCCGTCAATTCCGTCTCCGAGGACTGCGGCAAGTGGAAGATTGCCTTCAATTGGTCGGATATGGATGAATACGGGAGCAGCGTCTCGCATGGAGACAGCACCTCCGGAAAAGTTGCCGTCGCGACAGATGCATTGACGCTGGAGGCGGCATCCGATAAATCCAAGATCTTGAAGATCTCGGTCATAATGTACTCCAAGAACGATGCATCTCTGATCAACCAATCCAGCTTGATGGCCCTTGCCAACGGTACCCTAACAAAATCCAAAGTATGCAAAGATATCAGTATAGCTGAGAGGGTGATAGATGGACGGTCAGGGATATTTGGCAGCGGCCTTAAGTGTCCTATTGATGAACCGGTCTATGTTGCAGTCTATCCTGTAGAATATCATCTGGATCGACCGGGCGGCATTCTGGCAGCCACGGCTGTGGGATTGATTCTCTCCACCTATAGTCAAGAAGTCACAGATCGATTTATTAATTCTGTGAAAATCCTGCAGCTAAAATGAGGACAAAAAGCATTATAGCCTAAGGCCAGAGGCCAAAGGCGATATTTAATCCCATTACTACTACGCCTGCACCGATGCAGGCTCCCAGTACCATCTTAGGATTGAGCTTTATTGCAGTATCATCTGCCTCGAAGTATCTCATGAGGCCTGCTGATGACTGAAGACCGCTGCCTTCATTCTTTTTCTTTGCCATATCTAACTCCTACCTTTCTTCATCATATTAAGTATTGCGGTTTTAAGCGGCAGCCTTTCGCCAGCCGCTCTCATCCTGGAAGGGATAACTGTCCAGCATACCTGCGCCCTTGATCATTCTTGGCCAACTCTGGCTGGGATTGCCTTTGGCCACATGATCCGTCCAGTAATTGCCTCCCGTAACATTGCCCTCGTCCCAGCTATTTATGCCGTCGATATCTTGAGAATGCTCTACATTTCTCAGGAAGTTGTTGTGGAATACTCTATTTCCTGTGCAGTGCATTACCTGCAGCCCTATGGGATTGTTGCTGATGTTATTCTGATACACCTGGTTATCATTGGAAAGGTTTAACCAGATACCTGTGGCTGCATTTGCATCAACTGCATTGTCACGAATGGTGTTCTCATTAGAGGAGAGCAGAGAGATGCCGTTCTGATTATTTCGCGAGGCATTATTTCCTGCAATTTGATTGCCGTCCGAGGCGTATAGGAACATGCCGCTGAATTTATTGGAAAGCAATTGATTGCCTGAGATCAGATTCCCATCGGACTGCACGAGACGCATGCCGAAGCTTGCTGAGATGTTATTCTCCTGGATCCTGTTATTTTTTGAATCGAAGAGGAAGACGGCATCGTTGGTGATGGCATTATTCCTTACCGTGACGTTTTCACAGTAGGCTAACGTAAGATGAGCGATATCTCTATCCTGAATCTGCCCGCCAAGATTGCCAAAGAGATAGACTATGGGGAGGGAATCCACAACATTCGATTCATCAATGGAATTATCAAAGCCCTCCTTGGTTTCAGCTTCTGCGTAAAGGCTCCACTCTACATTCTGGAAACGATTGGCAGAAAGCTTATTCTCAGATGATTCCAATAGGATGATCCCTTTAGAACTATTTGCTATCTGATTGGCGGATAGGGTGTTCTCGTGAGAGGATGAAATCTGTATTGCGGTGTCTGATATGCCGGAGATCTGGTTTTCGGAAAAATTGTTTTGTCTGCTCTGGCCAATATCAAGGCCAACGGTGCCGTCTTCTATCTTGTTCTGACTAAAGGAATTCTTGCTGGAATTTTCCATTCTAATGCCGTACATTGTCGCAATAATGCTGTTGTTTTTTATCTCAAGCAGATTTGCGTCCTTAATGTATGCTGCATTTGTGCAGCGTAGTATTGCATTATCCGTCAGTTTGTTGTTCTTGCTGCTGACGACGATCATGCCAAAAGTAGCATCATTGATTTCATTGCCCTGCAATGCAATTTCGCTGGTGTTCGCGAGATTTATTCCTTGTGTGATATCGGCGGCAGAACTTCTGATGCGGACCCTATTTAAGAGAACATCGTTGCTGCTGCTGTTCATGATCCACATGCCATATCTCTTGCTTTGTATATCATTGCTTTCGATCTGGCAGTTTTTAGCATGATCAAGCCACATACCCCAATAAGCATCAGATATTTTGTTGCTCAGGATTTTATTCTCGCCAGCTTCCCGCACTACAATGGATAGATTGCAGCCTACGATACTGTTTTCAAAAACCTTGTTGTTGGTAGAGTTCTCCCAGAGGGCCACCGCTCCCTGGCAGTCCATCATTGCGTTTTCGGCAATTAGATTCTCATGCGAACCGCGTACCAGTATAGCTGGATTGGATTTTTTAAACACATTTTCTTTAATGGTGTTTTTGTCGGATTGAACATATATCGCGGGCCCGGAAAAGTCCTCTATGGTTAGGCCTTGCAGAGAGCAGCCCTCTGCGGTTATTGTGATCCCCGTCTCCAGGCCATTTCCTTTGAGGATTATAGGTTCGTTCTCACCGGTGAGAGGCATTAGGGTCAGGCTCCTGTTCAGGATTATCTCTTCATTATATTCACCGGGCTTGATGTATATGGTATCTCCATTACTGGCAGCAACAACGGCCGCTTGGATAGTTTCATAATTAGCAAAGCCGCTATCGTCAACGATATAGGTTCTTGCTCCATCGATGGGCATAAGCCAGATGAGCAAAGCCATGAAGATGATCATCTGAATTCTAAGCATGAGAAGTAAATTTGCATAGAGCCTCTTATAGTTAATGCAAAATCCGGGCGGAGGAATGCCCCATCATCAACCCCTTTATTTCCAGTGGAAAAATAAACCCCGAATTTTTTCTTCATTAGACGAGAGATACCTTCGAAAAAAATCAAACTGTATGTTTATGATACTAATGTTATTTTGAAAGTGATATATCTTGAGGTGGTGGTGGCAAGGCAAAACCTTATTTACTCTCTCTTCTAAAGCCGTTAATGGTGATACGATGACAGGAATTATGCCGCATAAACACTGCATGGTCTGCGGCAATGCCGTGCGCCCTGACGAAAACTTCTGCGACGAGCTATGCGAGTCGAAGTTCAAATCGGCTCAAAGAAAGCAGCAGCTCTTATTTCTAGCATTTCTTGCCATAATGGGACTGATTTTGTTTCTGCCGTCGATCCTTAAGATGTATGGGTGAAGGATGCGACCCTTAGCTGTTCTTTTTGCGTTCCTTATTCTGAGCGCGTTATCTACCTGTTCAGCTGTCGGCAGCGAATACATCGACATAAAGGAAGTGACCATGCGGCTGGATGGCGATAATGCCACCTTTGAGCTGAACTACACCCTGAATACTTTTACCCGTTTTTATGTCTCGGCTCTGGGATGCAGATATCTGGAGCCCGAACTGATATCTTTTCTGGGGGGATACAGAGATGTTACACTCATAAAGGCGGATACGAACGGCGCGACCCTGCGGGTATTGGGTGCCGGTAAATATAATAGCGGCTATTATCTATTCGACTCCATGCCCTTCGGTAGCAAGGACAAGCCCCTGAAAGAAAGCATTGCCCGGTTTACGGTAGTATATCCCAGCGGGCGGCTCAGGAC
>JAQTYS010000027.1 GCA_028688175.1 Methanothrix sp.
TTCGATGAATAGACTTGTATTAATAGATGCTCTGATAAAGAGAGATCAATTATGTCTGAATATACAAGGTGTTCAATGCAAAAATGAGGCTGATCCAATGCGTGGACTGCAATTATTACTCTTCTTCCTGCCGATTGCCCTGCTGGCACATTTTGCCGGCATCAGTGAGATCTTCGTCTTTGCCGCCTCAGCTCTGGCGATCATCCCGCTTGCGAAAATCCTTGGCGAGGCCACCGAGGTTGTCGCAGAGAAGACCGGACCGCGCACAGGAGGGCTTCTCAATGCCACCTTCGGCAATGCCGCCGAGCTGATAATCACCCTGGCAGCGATACGTGCCGGGCAGATTCAACTGGTATTGGCCTCCATCACCGGCTCCATTTTGGGCAATCTTCTCTTGGTCCTGGGTTTTGCCATGCTTTTTGGGGGCTTGAAGAACGGACGGCAATTGTTCGACCGAAGGCAGGTGGATACGGATGCCACCATGACCATACTGGCTCTTATCGCCATGAGCGTGCCATCTCTTTTTAGCCTCTACATCCCAGACACCAGGCTTGTTGAGGAGATGAGCCTGACATCCGCAGGAGCCATGCTTATACTTTATGTGCTCTTCATCATCTATACTTTGAGGAGCTGTTCCTCGGAAAATTGTGTGGCCGTAACGGCAAGAGAAGCCCTACCCGTTCATATCTGGAGTATGAATAAGGCATTAGCCATCATGGGCATCTCCATGATCGGCATCGCCCTGATGAGCGAGCTATTGGTAGCATCGGTAGAGGCTGTAACGGCTATCCTGGGACTCACGCCCTTTTTCGTAGGAATAATCATCGTACCCATCATCGGCAATGTGGCTGAGCACCTGGTCGCCGTCCAGGCCGCCCGACAGAACAAAATGGACCTCAGTCTCTCAATCTCCCTGGGCTCCAGCCTGCAGATCGCTCTCTTCGTGACGCCGGTACTGGTCTTCGTCTCGCTGCTCCTGAACAGTCCCCTTACGCTGCAGTTCAATCTGCTTGAACTAATTGCTCTCACGGCAGCATCCATGATCTCGGCCCTGGTATCTCTGGATGGAGAGTCCAACTGGCTGGAAGGAGCCATGCTGCTGGCAGTGTACTGCATCCTGGGCATGGCGTTCTTCTTCTTGCCTTTGAAGCTCTGATAAATCCATGTGCGATAAATTTATTAAGTTTAGCTAGGATTTGATCTGGACGGCCTGTACGGCAACGGCGATCGAGGCAGGCCGGATGAGATCATAAAGAAAAGGCTGGCTGAAGTTCGCAAGGTTCTGGAGAGCGTGGCAAGGCCGCAATTCATCTGTCTGGCTCGATCCCAGACACCCAGATGCTATAATCCTGAAAAAATCGTGGACAGGGCGCAAAAATCCGCGCTGGGCCTGATTAATGAGGTCGCATCATTGAGGCAGATCTGGCCCATTCCCTCAAGACCGGCAGCAACTCTCCAGCTTTCGGCCTCATGCGATGCCTTATTAAAATCAAGCCTCTAAGCCGGAAAACAAATGCTACTGAAAAATTTAGCGCTGAGGGTGAGATTTGAACTCACGAGATGCGATGCACCACTGGTTTGCCCGTTCCGCCCTCTAGATGGAGAGCAGTACCTCAAGACCAGCGCCGTAGGCCGCTTGGCTACCTCAGCTCAGCCTGACTTCTTTGCACCATTAGCTCTTAAGCCTGACGATTCGATAATCTTAATATCCTTTACAGCCATTTTTCTCTGATGCTGATCAAAGACGTCTCCATTATAGAATCCGGACAATTGCAGCCTGGCCGGGACATCCTCATAGACGGTGGCAAGATCACCAATGTAGGCCGCGACCTCAGGGATGAGAGCGACGACGAGCCGATCGACGGGCGGGGAAAACTGGCCATCCCCGGCCTCATCAACGGTCACACCCATCTGGCCATGACCCTCCTGCGCGGCTACGCGGACGACATGGAGCTGATGCCCTGGCTGCAGGAGAAAATCTGGCCACTGGAAGCCAAGATCAATGAGGAAGACGTTCGCTGGGGGGTAAAGCTGGGCTGCCTGGAGCAGATTCGCTTCGGCATCACCTGCTACAGTGATATGTACTACTTCCCGGATGCCACCGCTCAGGCCACCAAGGAGATGGGCCTGCGGGCCTTTCTCTCAGGCGTGGTCTTTGATATGAAGCCCGAGCTTCTCGGCCAGGTGGAGCCTTTCATCCGCCGCTGGAAGGGCGACGAGCTGATCACACCCGCTGTGGGCCCGCATGCCGCTTACACCTGCTCAGAGGAGACGCTCCTCAAGGCCAAAGAGATCGCCGACCGGCATGATGCTATGATTCACATCCACCTCTCTGAGACCCGCGAAGAGGTGGACGGCTTTCTGCTCTCCAAGGGTAAAAGCCCGGTGGAGTACCTGGACAGCCTGGGCCTGCTAAACTCCCGCCTGGCAGCGGTGCATTGCGTCTGGATCTCTCCGGAGGACTGCTATCTTCTGGCTGAGAGGAAGGCCAATGTGGTGAGCTGCACAGAGAGCAATCTCAAGCTGACCTCAGGCATCGCGCCACTCAACACTATGATGAAAGCTGGAATAAACGTCTGCCTGGGCACTGACGGCGCTTCCAGCAACAACAACCTGAGCATCTTCGAGGAGATGAAGACCACCGCCATCGCCCAGAAGAATGCTTACCACACCCCTGCCGACTTCTCAGCAGAGCAGATCTGGCACATGGCCACAGAGAATGCCGCTCAAGCCTTTGGCCTTAACCTGGGGCTTCGCCCTGGCGCTCTGGCCGACATGGCACTCATCGACCTGAAAAAACCCTGGTTCTGGCCGCAGAGCAATATCATCTCCCATCTGGTATACAGCATAGCAGGCGGAGTGGACACGACCATTGTAAACGGCAAGGTCCTCATGCAGAACGGAGTGATTCCGGGCGAAGAGGAAATTCTGCAGAAGGCTCAGGAGCGCTTCCTGCGTCTCACCTCTTAGCTCCTTTTTTCTTTTTCTCTCTTTTTTTCAAACCTATCAATCCGATATCGCCTTCTTTCGCAGCAGGCGGTTGTAGGCGATGGCAAATCGGTGCGCCTCGTCTCTGATCTCCTGCACAAAGAGCGATGCTTTTTCGTTCTTCTTAATCTGAAGCGGCCCGTCCAGTCCGGGCACGTAGATCTCCTCTTCACCCTTGGCCAGAGAGATGATGGGAATCTTCAGCCGCAGCTCTTGCAGCACTGCCAGAGCCGAGGAGAGCTGCCCTTTGCCCCCATCGATGACAATGAGATCCGGCATATCCAGCATCTCTTTCTTGAGGCGAGAGTAGCGTCGTCGCACGATCTCAGCGATGGAAGCGAAATCATCTATTCCCTGTACACTCTTGATCTTAAAGCGCCGGTAGTTGCTCTTGTCCGGCCTGCCTCCCCGAAACTGCACCATGGAGCCCACGGAAAAAGTTCCTGCCAGATGTGAGATATCGAAGCACTCAATGACCTGGGGGGCCTTGGGAAGATGCAGCGCCTCCGCCAGGGCCTGCACCTTCATTCGATCTCCGAAAAATCCGATGTCTACATTCTTCTTGGCCAGCTCCAGCAGCTCCTTCTTTTCACCCTGCTTGGGAACAGTGACGTGCACCTTCTTTCCTTTGACATGTGAGAGAAAATCCGCCAGGGACTCATCCAGAGATTCTTCGAGTATCAGCTCCTCAGGAGGCTCCCTTTCCGAGTAGTACTGCACCAGGAACTCCTCCAGGAAATTATCGCTCTGGGCAAAGACGAAGTCCTCTTTTCCTTCCAGAGTGCCATGGTAGACCTTGAAGAGCATGAGAAAGACACTGGAGCCATCTATCTGATAGCTGATAACATCCTGATCGTACTTGCGGCTCTTCTCCACCTGTTGGCGCTCTCGCAGGCGCTGCAAAGCTGCTATCTCATCACGAAGCTCTATGGCTCTCTCGAACTCCTGACGATCGGAAAGCTGTGCCATCTCTTTCTGCAAAGATTCGACCAATTCCCCGGTTTTGCCTCCCAGGGCCGAAGCTGCTTTTTTTACCCTGGTCATATATTCTGCCTCGCCTATCTTGCCAAGACACGGGCCGGTGCAGTGGCCCAGATGGTAGCGCAGGCATGCGCGTTTGGGCATTCTTTTGCAGGTGCGCAGACCAAAGGTCTTGCGAAGTAGCTGGTAGACGAACGTCCTCTCCCGAGCAGAGGTGAAGGGACCGAAGAAAGAGCCTTTGCCTGAGGCCTTGCGGGATACTCTGATGCGCGGGAATTGCTCTTCTGTCAGCTCAATGCAAGCATAGCGGGAGGAGTCCTTGAGCTTAATGTTATAGCGTGGCTGATGCTTCTTGATGAGAGTGTTTTCCAGGAGCAGGGCTTCGACCTCGGTGTTGGTGACGATGAACTCCAATCCTTTTGATGCAAAAACGAGAGCCTTTGTTCTGGGGCTGTGATCTTGCTTCTGGAAATAATTGGACACTCGCTTCTTGAGGTCTCGGGCTTTGCCTACATAGATCACCTTGCCCTGGTCGTCCGTGAAGAGGTAGCAGCCGGGATTATGTGGAAGTGAGTCGAGAGAGATCATACTTTGGTGAGAAACAGTATTTTCCGGCTATTTCATTGTAACTGAAAGGGAGTTTGAGCCTTCGGGGCGAAAGGGATTGACATTTGGGAAGGCTCCAATAGATTACATGTATTTTTAACTATTTAAGTTTAATTAAATGTGCTATGGCGCATTACTGATCTGAAATAGTCGTCATAGTAATATTTCTATTTATGATAGTAATAGTCGGGATACTGATACTGGTAATTTCGGCTACATCAATGGTGGTAATAGGGGTGATATCAATAGGAGGCCTTGCGCTCGTCTGCAAGTCAACTGGTTTGGAGAACCAAAAAATGATCTTCAAGCTCTTAGTCTCTAGCAACAAAATATTTTGACTTATACAGAAAAATTTAAGTACTATTCTTATCAATTAATGTCAGATGCTCTTAATGATAGGCGGTCGTCCATTTAGATTCCTGCTTATCTTGGGATTAATTTTGTTATACATTACCCCAGTTCATGGAATGTCGCGTGACGAAACATGCAATATTACCAACAATCGATCGATTCTTGACATTGACTGGGCATATCAACAAACTAGCAGTCATGTTGGCATAGTTTTAAATTGGCCTTTGATGTGTGCTATAATTTATAATAATCCTCCCCAAAGGCCGAACATGTTCTTAGGAAATGCCTCGGGCATCCCTGGAGCCAATTACTGTTATTATGCCTCTGCGGTCGACCCTGATGGAGACCAAATTAAGTACACCTTTGATTGGGGAGATGGAACAACATCGATCATCGGCCCGGCTGACTCGGGAACCAAAATAAGCGCGAACCATTCTTGGAGTAAGTCGGCAACATATCAAATTAGGGCAAATGCTACCGACAGCAAAGGAGCAACCTCAGGATGGTCAGAATCTTGGACAGTTTTCATTAATGCTCCACCTAACAATCCGTCCATGCCATCAGGATCTGAATCAATCTATGCCTGGGCTCCAAACAGCTACTCTACATCCATAATAGATCCGGATGAAGATCCGGTAAAGTGCACCTTCGACTGGGGAGACGGGAATAAAACCACGACGGATTTTGTCAAATCCGGCAGCAACACAAGCACATTGCACATATGGGAGAAGGAAGGAACCTATCAGATCAAAGTTATTGCCAGAGATCTCAGTGGGAGCTCTTCTGAATGGTCTGATTATTTAAACATCACTGTAATCGCAAATAATAGGCCTAAAGTGCCAATAAACCTATTTGGACCGAGTTGTGGCTACGCGGGGATAGCTTATTATTATTTTACACTTGCAAATGACCTGGATAATGATATGATCAAGTATACCTTCGACTGGGGAGACGGAACGGTCTCTAAGACGGATCTGGTCAACTCTGGCTCTGTTGAAAACGCATCGCATATATGGAGTAAAGCGGGAACATACCAAGTCAAATGTAATACGACCGATAGTAAAGGATCGTCCTCAATGTGGTCGAAGTCATTGAATGTTACTATAGCAGATAATAATCCACCCGACACCCCTATCATACCATCGGGACCAACCTCAGGATTTAGCGGTACAGCTTATAATTATGTGACATCTGCCAATGATCCAGATGATAATCATGTGAGATATGTGATCGATTGGGGTGATGGAACAACTTCTTGGACTGGCTTAGACTTCATTGACTCTGGAATAAATGAAAGCTTGTTTCATAAATGGAGTAATTCAGGGATGTATCTAGTTAAAGCCATGGCCATGGATGATAAAGGGGCTATTTCGAGCTGGTCTAATGCACTGACTGTCAATATATCAGCTATTCGCTTTTTCCAGCGGCTAACCTCTGGGTACTATGTTTTATCATTTGTTAGATAATTTCTAAGGACATCTACTTCGTTTCTTGAGCCGCAATTGAAGCATATAACCGTGACTTATTTTCCCATGTAGCCCCCAATTGATGGAAATGCGGGTTGGTGCTCAGAGATTTAGTTCGCATATGCTGTAACAATGTTTGCATTGAATCTCAATTTTTTTGATATTAGTTAAATCTAATGGAGCATGCGTTGCAACTGCAACACTCTGACTCGACTTATCCGCGATATTGTTGCTTACCTCAGTTCGTTTTCTTCGCATATACTGGTAAGCGATCTCTGGGTCCAGTTTGTATCTCTCTATGTAGATTTTTCTCGACAAGTGTTCTCCGAAAGCGGAAACATATATTGGATCGCCAACAATCGGCATAATCTTTCCTGAAGGTAGAACCCATTCAAATCCTTGTGGTGGTATGCAAAGCCACTCCTGGTTTTCAGGATCAGGATTATTAGGATCAAAGAATAGAGTATTGAGTGCACCACAAATACTGCAGACAAATGTGATTTCAGATATGGTATTTGTCTGTACTGGTTCTATATTCACTATATTCTCTTCTCCACATTTGTGGCATTTAACATGAAGTTTTATGCCCATACAGATATCACCAATATCAATAAATATGGTGACAATATAAATATATATACTAAATAGTAATACTTATTAGCAAAAATACTTAATCAGATCTCCAGCATTTGTTGAGTTGACGCTAACTGGGATAAACGAAACGAACCAAATCCAAAGCATATATTCAAATCCTCTCTAACAGTGCGCGACAGATTGTGGAGTTTCTATTAAGAGATACTTCAACCAGCCGTTTTCAAGAGAACTCAAACAGAATGTTGGTATCAAGAAAGTACATCATGCTCTTCATACCACCGGTCGAGAATTTTTATGTTGCAGCTCGATAGAAAGGGAGTATGAGCCTTCGGCGCGAAAGGGAGTAATTGCAGGGGGGAAGGCTCCAAGATATTACTTGTATTTTTAACTATTTAAGTTTAATTAAATGTGCGCTGAAGCATTCCTGGCAGAAAATAATCATCATAGTAATATCCATATTCCTGATAGTAATAGTCCTGTCTTAAGGCTCTGCAATTTCTGATAGCTCCGCCTCTGCCAGCCTGGCTGCAGCATATGCCGGGAACACGTCCGATATTCCTTCGCCATACCTCTGCGATAGCCTCAGGCAATCCAGCCCCAAAAATGCCGCCGCCTCTGCGATCAGCTCCTCGCCGATACCCGCCGCCACCACCTTGCTTAATTCATGTTTCTCCAATTGTCTCTCCAGGGCCGCGACAAGAGTGCTCATTTGCCGATCGCAGGCCTGCCGGGCTATGGCCAGGGCCCCTGCTTCGCCGATCTCCTCCAAGTCGGCGCACACAGAGCGCGCCAGCCTGCGCAGCGTTGCATTCCTATCCTTTCCTGCGCCATCCGGCGTCTCGCAGGTATATCGCTTTGGAGAGATCTGGCCCAGCCCCAGGCGGGCGTCTGCCATGATAGCGAAAAACTCCGGCGCGAGCGGTACATTCTTTCCTTTGATTTGGGCTACGGGCAGCAGGGCATCAAGCCTTGTTCTCAGCAGGCCCATGTAGACTAAATCGCCTCCTGCCAGACGCAAAAAGTCCGTCTTGGCTGCCAGCGCTTCTCCTTCTCGGATGGGGATGAGGTCGGTGGTGGTGCTGCCCATGTCCACAAAGAGACAGTCGCCCATCTCCTGGGCCAGCAAGGCAGCGGAAGCAGCCCAATTGGCCGCAGCCAGCTCCAGAGTGTCAGTCCAGACAAAGCCGTTCGCGCCCCAGAAATAGACCGGGCAGGAAAAGGCCTGCTTTACAGCTCCGGTTAGACTTGTTATTCCTTCTAGCTTGCAAGAGAAGCAGTCGGCCAGCTCACCCGTAATGACTACTGCTACAGCCTGCGGCCGGCGTGCTGCAAAACGGTCCAGAACCTCATCCAGGGGCGCATGCTTCCAGAGAGGCAGGTAGACGCTTTCGGAAAACAGTCCATCTGAGCTTGCCGCTTTGGTGTTAGCTCCACCGATATCCAGACCCAAGATCATTGGTTGGTTGAGACCCTTTGAACCATAAAAGCTTTAGGTCGGAAGATATCTTTAAGCCACCAACTTTCGGAGATCATGATCATGGCTGCCAAGGAGAAGTTTGCTGAGCCCACTTATCTGGAGTGTGGATTCGGAGAGCTGGAGTATAAGGTTATAAAGTCGGAGATATGCTGCCGCTGCGGCACCTGCGAGGCCTTCTGCCCCAGAATTGAGCATGTTGAGAACAAGCCCGCTCTGGTAAATTACGATCCGCTCTGTGGACTGTGCTTCACCTACTGCCCCAGGACCTTCCTGGACATGGGCGCAATGGAGACAAAGCTATTCGGCAGAACGCGAAATGCAACAGAAGCACTGGGAATCTATAAGAAGGCCGTTTCTGCTCAGGCCAAGCCCATCGTGGCTGGTGCTCAGGATGGCGGGGTGGCCAGTGCCCTGCTTGTGCAGGCTCTGCAGTCCGGCGTGATTGACTGCGCCGTGGTCACAGACAGGGATGAGGAGTGGAGAACTGTGGCTAAGGTTGTCACCTCTGCCGAGGAGATTTCTGCTTCTGCCGGTACCAAGTACACTATCTCCAACAGCGTGGATGCCGTCAGGGTTGCTCTGGAGAAGGGCTACAAGAAGATCGGCTTTGTGGGCACACCCTGTCAGATTCAGGGCCTGAGAAAGGTCAAGCTCCTCGATGAGCCTTACCAATTCGGTCAGGACAGAATCGCGCTGCTCGTCGGCCTCTTCTGCATGGAGAACTTCGACTACGAGGCTCTCATGAACGGTCTGGTTAAGGCCAGGTTCGGCCTTGCGCCCAAGGATGTAGCTCGCTTTGAGATCAAGAAGGGCATGTTCCGGGTAATAGACAAGACCGGCAAGGCTCATGAGGTCAAGATCGAGGAGACTGATGCCTTCACATTCCCGGGATGCGGTCCATGCTTTGACTTTGCCAGCGAGCTGGCTGACATCTCTGTGGGAAGTGTGGGCTCAGGCGATGGCTGGTCTACCGTCCTAACTCGCACGGACGTCGGCGAGAAGCTCTACGCTGTCGCTCTGGCGAAAGGCGCAGTCTCTGAGAAGCCTGTATCTGAAAAGGGATTGGCTCTGGCCGGGCGGCTCGCTGCCGGAAAGGTCAAGCGCTTTGAGAGCAAATGCGCCCTGATGAATGTGAGCGGCATCATTCGTTAAATAAAGGATCACTGATTTCATATGCTATCTGTCGGGCTGGCTGGAAAGCCAAACTCCGGCAAATCCACTTTTTTCAAGGCAGCGACCCTGGTTGAAGTGGATATTGCCAATTATCCGTTTACTACTATTGATGCCAATCATGGCGTGTCCTACGTGCGTGTTCCCTGCCCATGTAAGGAACTGGGCATCAAGGAAGGCTGTGGCCGGTGCAAAGACGGCGAGCGTTTTATCGCCATCGAGCTAATCGATGTGGCCGGACTGGTGCCTGATGCTCATCTGGGCAAAGGCCTGGGCAATGAGTTCCTGGACGCTCTGCGGGTAGCGGAAGCGGTAATTCACGTGCTGGACGCCTCAGGGGGAACGGACGTGGAGGGCAATCCCGTGGGCCTGGGCAATCACGATCCTGTCTCTGATGTCAAGTTCCTGGAGCATGAGATCACCATGTGGCTCAACGGCATTCTCAAGCGCAACTGGGAGAAGCTGATGAGAAACTACCGGGCTCTGGGAGGCAAGCCTGAGCAGGTTCTCATCGATCAGATGGCAGGCGCCGGAGTCTCAGACAATCAAATCCGTCGTGCTGTGGCAGAGATGAAGAAGGAGCTGGGAAGCTGGAAGGATGAGGATGTGCTGCGCTTTGCCGGGCTTTTGCGGGCCTACAGCAAACCGATGATTCTGGCCGCCAACAAGATGGACGTGGCTTCGCCAGAGAACGTCAAGAATCTGCTGGCTTTGAAGGATGAGCTGGTGATACCGGTGAGCGGCGCTGCGGAAATTGCGCTGCGCATGGCTGAGAAAGCGGGGCTGATAAAGTATATGCCGGGAGATCCCGACTTTGAGATCATAGGGCAGCTCAACAAAGCTCAGACTGCGGGATTGGAGAAGATCCGGACTCTCATGAAGCAGTATGGCGGGACCGGGGTACAACAGTGCATCAACCGGGCAGTCTTCGAGCTATTGGATTACATTGTGCTCTATCCGGTGGAAGATGAGAACAAGTTCACCGACAGAAAGGGCGTGATCCTGCCCGATGCTTTCCTCATGAAGCGGGGCAGCACGGCGCGCGACCTGGCTTTCCGCGTCCATTCGGATATCGGCGAGAGTTTCCTCTTTGCCATCGACGGCAAGACCAAGATGAGGCTGGGGGAGAAGCACGAGCTGAAGGACGGGGATGTAATCAAGATCGTGTCGACGAAATGAAGGTGTAACTGCCGTGCCCTTCTGGACGCGGTAGTTCACGTCTTCACATAGCGAAAGCAGTATCACGGCTTGCAGCCCAAAGGCTGCCCAACATCTTAAATAGAAGCTCGGGCAATGCAGACAGCCGATGCGGCCTCCCAGAGTGATGTTCATCTTATTTTCGATATTTCTCCTATTCAGCCTCGCAGGCGCAGATATGCCGGCCTCGTTCTACCAGGCTATGGGCAATATCGGGACTGAAGACACCATTTGTGTCAAGAATTACGATGCCGGGGCGAGCGTCACCGAGTCCTACAAGGATTTCGAACACCTGGACAAGGAGACCGAGGTTGTCAGCCGCTCTTTCAACACATCCAATAACGAAAAGGATTATACGCGGGGCAATGCCTCCTTAGAAGTAAGTCTAAATTCCAATGTCATCGGAAAGGCACATATCGCCTGGCAGTCCAAAGACATGATGCCCTACTACATGGGCCGGCATGCCACTTACAGCCTGGCCACTGAGGATCTGACGGGCGTATTCAAGATAGAAAAATTTTTGCAGCTCTGGTCCAACAGCACACTTGGCTCTGTTAGGCTGGACTGGCTGCCCTGCAGCTAAATATCCAAGCCTGCCCGGCATTGAGGGCGCCCCTTTCTACCCGCGCTTTTCACAAACGATGTTCGGAATGCAATTTGCCGGCACAGGGCAGCCATAGGCTTCTCTTATGAGAATAGATTAATATGATCAGGGTACTATGTTGCTACATTAATTGTGAATTATGCGAGGGAGCAATTCAATGATCAACCTGTTTAAGAAGGATGCACCGAGCAATACGACGGTGAACAAGAAGAAAGAGAAGCAAGAGGCCCGGAGGCAAAAAGCACAAGCTAGAGGCCAAAAACCTATAAAATAGCCATCCTGCCAAATCGGGGCGCTTTTCCTCCACACCGAGACTATAGCCCGGCGGCTGGCATTTATGCCTCGAAAAAGCCCAATGATCTAACCCATAAAGATTCTAAATCCATTCGTAATGCGCCAGCACTTCAGGCACAAAATCGTAGAGCAGGCTGTTCTCCACATACCCAAAGAACAGGCAACCTTCACACCCCTGGACTATCTCCCGGCGCTTCTCTTGCGACGACTGCCAGACCTTTGCCAGCCCCTCTGAGACATTGCCCAGTGGCTCGTGGTGTACGCGGCAGCTTTCTATGCTGCCGTCCGCTGCCACATGCAAAATGATGTCGCCGGCATGGCAATGAAATCGCGGCTCCAGCTCCCGTATCATCTTCAGATAGGTTATCGAGTTGATGATGGGAGCGCCGCTTCTCTTCAGCTCAATCAGTTGATCTAAAGCCTGCTCATAGGCAGGAATGCTCTGTATCCTCAAAGAGCTCCAGACCTTCTCCTCAATGCCCAAGGACTCATGCATAGGCTCAAAAGATATCCAGCATCCCAGCGACTCTGCCAGATGCACCAGGTCTGCGAGCTCAGAGACATTTTTGCCTGAGATGACACAGTTCATCAAAATCTCGTGGCCCGCTTGCTGCGCCGCCCGGATGCCTTCCAGGACATCCTGTAAATCGATGCCCCTCAGCTCCCGGTAACTCTTGATGCCATCCACTGAGACGGAGAGAAGGTCCAGATCACCCAGCTCTCCAGCCCGTTTAAGCAAAAGCAGGCCGTTGGTGATGAGCGAGGTGGTCAGCCCCAGATCCTTGGCATGGCGGAGAATTTTGGGCAGATCCACTCGCAGCAACGGCTCCACCGTCCAGGCATTGTAAACGCCTATGCCGAAATCCTGCGCCTCATCCAGCATCTGCAGGATCTGGGGGGTACTCATCTCCCCACCAGGGCGCTTCCAGTATTCGCAAAAGCGGCAGCTCAAATTGCATCTGGCATTAATGCCGTGGGAGAGCACAAAAGGCCTCCTTCGCACCCTCATCTGCCAGAGCGCCCGGGCGGCCATGCGAGGCGAAAACGATCTCATGCTTTTCTCCAGAACCTTACCATTCTCTTAACCCATACCATTTTCCTGATTCTATCTTGGAAATTGCTTGGTAATAAAACTGGCTGCTCAAATAACGAAGTACTGCCATTTATGAGCTGAGGTTATGAGGTAGTCCATTAAAATTTAGCTTAATTTTGTAAATTGTATAAGTATAATAACCGTTTGATGCTTGCTTTAGTTTACCTGCGAATGCCGTTTAGGTTCCGTTTCTATTATAATATCAGACGAATCTTAATAGTATACATTACAATGCCACTAGAGCCCAATCCATACGATCCGATCTTTAAATTTGCGGCAATCTCCTGTATTCATAGGTCAAGTCAAACTCGTTTCAAAATTTGCCACCCGTGTTTAGCCTTGGACTCTTCCTGGCTTGGTGGTAATTTCACTGCATGCCTAAGCGTTCTTTTATCGCTCGGACATCGGATTGTACTTGTCTGAAATGCATCCCATATCCTGGTTGAATGTCTTCCCTCATGCCTTTGATTTCTTCCAGTACCTGGGGAATTGTGTCGGTATTTTTACGCACTGCCTTGATGTCCTCACTTATTTGAGGGATTATATCTGTATTCTTCAGAACCGCTCTGAGGTCATCTCTCATATCCAGAAGGACCGGGATAGCTTTGTTCAATTGGACCATAGAGCAGAATTGGACATACTCTCCAATCTTCATAACATCGCCCTCATAGTTATCAAAGTCAATCCTCGATACCTTTGAGCGGGCAGGGCGCTTGGTTTCGGCTAGGGTGCGAAAAGCTTTAACTGTCTCTTCATCGCTATCAAGAAAGACCAAGACCTCCTCACCTTCATAGCTCTCTATATTATGGGCTTCAAACATCCGGATTCTATTTGTCATGGCCATGCTCATCAGGAAGTACCTGTAGCCTACATCATGTACTTTTGGACCGGTAATCTTGATTTTTAGTTTCATGTCCTTCCTTGACATGTATCTAAAAAACTATTTAATTGTTTCCTGGATTTTGGGTCGTGAATCAATTATAGGTTGGAGTTTTGATCCCAAATAACCGAAAATTATAAAATATCATCAGGAGTATTTGAGGCAAAGGATTTAACGATGCTCGATCTACTTCTGCAAACGCTGGACGATACCGTTTCTACTATGATAGTCGTCTTTCTCATGCTCTTTATCACCGGCCTTATGGTGGAGATGGATGCCTTCTCGTGCATCACCCATCTAGCCAGGCCGCTGATTTCTGTATCCCACCTGCCGGCAGTGTCTGCCTCCACCTTCGTCATCAGCCTGGGCTCAGCCCTGGCTGCCAATACCGTAATCGCCAGAATGTTGGCAGAGGGGCAACTGTCCGATCGCCAGGCATTCCTGAGCGCCATCATGAACAGCGTTCCCGTCTATTTCCGGGAGCTTTTCACCTATCAACTGGCTTTTGTGATTCCGGTTCTGGGCATCTTCGTGGGCGGGGCTTATGCCGTTATCTCTATCGCTACCGGCCTCATAAAAATGGCACTGGTGCTGGTCATGGGCAGGGCCTATCTACCTGCCGATCTATCAGCACCATCCGCTTCATCTTTTGCGCGACTCTCGCTCTCCCAGCCTCAGACATGGAGCAATTTAAAGAAGGCCGCCATAAAATCCCTGTGTGGACAGAGCCGCATTTTTCTCAGAATTGCCGGTCTCTACTTCATCATGACCTTCCTGGTCTTGTACTTAAGTCGAGAAGGCATTCTTCAATCACTTGATGTCTTGCCTTTGGCCCACTTTTTCGGCGTTCCCCCGGAGACCATAATCCCGCTCACCATTTATGTGGCCAGCCCTAAAGCCGGGATCACGCTATTAGGTCCCCTCATCCAAAACGGCGGCATATCTGAGACAAAAGCCCTCATCGTTCTCATGCTGGGTAGCCTTTTCATGCTCCCCTTCTACTCTCTGCGCTCGCTTCTGCCCAATTACACCTCAGTCTTCGGCATGAAGCTGGGCCTATCTCTGGTGATAATATCCACAGGTATCAGCGTGGCCGTAAGGCTATCGGTGCTGCTCATGCTGCTGATCGCAACAGGATGAATATGGATCTTCTGATCATTTCTTCTTCATGCAGTTGATGGAAGCTCCGGCAAAGGCCGCTCCCACCACAATGTTAGAGAAATAGGTAACGACGCGCCAGAGGATAACCAGGGGCCCCAGCAGCGCTGGCGGCACAAACATAGAGTAAAGATAGCTCATTGATAGTTCGGCCACACCGCTGCCGCCCGGTGTCAGGGGCAGGATGGCAATTATGGCCAGGATAATCTGGGATGTAATGGAAAGAAGAAATTTCGGCTCTGCTCCCATACCTATTAGCAGAGCGGATGGGACCAGGAAATCACACATCCAGATGAGTGCGGTAAGACCTGCCATCACCGGAGTGCGCCTCAATGTCTCTCTGGCAAGCTGAATGCCCGCCTCGCGAAAGAGCCAGATCTCTCGCTCCAAAGAAAAGACAATGGGTCTGTTGCCGGTCTTCTTCTTCAGCCATAACATAAATCCGGCAATTCTCTCCGGTCGGTTGACAAGCTGCCAGAGAAATGTCAGGATCACAAAGAGAAGGACGACAAAGAAAGCACCTATCTTCAGGCCGAAGCCGGTCAGAAAGTCGGAGAAAATGAGAAATAAAGCCAGGGATGAGACGAAGAAAATGCTGTCCAGCAGCCGCTCACCTACGGCCACGGCCGTTGCGCTCCCATAGCTCATGCCGTCGTCTGCCAGGATCTTGATGCGCAAAGGCTCTCCCCCCGCGGAAGAAGGAGTGAGTGCCGCAAGGAAATTCGAAGCCAGGGTCGAAATAAGCGAAAGGCGAAAACTTATTTCATGTCCGGCGAGGGAGGCCAATAGTTTGAGCCGGACGGCATAAAAGATCCAAGAGAAAGCATGCAAGACAAGCCCCAGGATCAGAAAACGCCCCTGAACGATTGTTAGCATCTTCCAGCTTAGATTAGTGTCTGTAAATTTTAATATAAGAATAATTGCGGCCAAGCTCATGAACACTGCCAGTAGTGCGGCCTTTACTCTTTCATCCTTAAGCTGAAATCTCAAATTCCCTCTCTTGAGTAGCCGATTTTCTCTTCAGGCAACCTCTTGATAGATCGATTCCATGCAATCAAGCGCCCTCTTCCAGGAGAAATTCTCCTCTACAGCTCTCCTGCCCTTAGCGCCGAGACGCGCTCTTTGCACCTCGTTTTCATGAAGATCCAGGATAAGCTCGCAAAGTTCCTGCGTGCTGGTGTAGATCATACCACCATTTTCTGCCACTTCGCTCACTCCCGGAGTGTTAAAAGCGAGAACCGGCGTCTCGCAGGCCATGGCTTCCAGGAGAACGATGCCGAATGCCTCCAGGCGGTTTTGGGTGGGCAAGATAAGCATTTCTGCTCGGGAGATTGTATCTATAAACATGCTTCGCTCCAACCTCCCTGTGAACTTTGCCCGAAGATGCAGCCGTCTCGCCAATTCCTCTAAGCGGCTGCGGTCATAGCCATCTCCTACCAGCAGTAGCTCCAGGTCCGCCCTTTTTTGCACCTCGCTCATGGCAAAGAGCAGAGTTTCCACACCTTTGTAACTGAGCATTCTGCCTGCATAAAGCACATAATTCTCTTTCTTTCGAACTTGTGGATAAAGAGAGACATTCAC
>JAQTYS010000258.1 GCA_028688175.1 Methanothrix sp.
CTCTATCTCCTTCATGACGCCGCTGCCATACTGCATGGCTTTCTTTTCATATTGGGCAATAGCCGGTGACATATACCTTCCGGCAACCGCTCGTAGCGGTCTCTTGCGCACTCCTCCGGACACTCGCTTCTCCGCCGGGATACTCCGGGCAGCTGTTACCACTCTGCAGTCCATGTAGGGCAGGGAGAAGCATGTTTCATGCAGTCTTGCCACTGCCTGATCCCTGCAAAGTTGCAGAGCAAGCCCCTGGAAATCCTTCTCCATATCCAAAGCGAGAGTATCGGTCTCTAAATAGCGTGAGTAGCCTCCAAAGAGCTCATCCGCTCCCTGACCGGCCAGGATACGAGTCTGGCCATGCGAGCCTGCCCATTGACAGACGAAATAGAGCGTTGTGGCAATGGATGCATTTACCGGG
Source organism: Methanothrix sp. (assembly GCA_028688175.1). Classification (GTDB taxonomy): domain Archaea; phylum Halobacteriota; class Methanosarcinia; order Methanotrichales; family Methanotrichaceae; genus Methanothrix. The sequence goes on from JAQTYS010000258.1 coordinate 416, forward strand.
TCCATCTTGGGAATGACTGCTAAAACTGCTGCAAGGGCCTCTTCAATTGCTGTCGGGTCGATTATGTGCTCATGAAGGGTCAGGCCAAACTCCTCTGCCACCTGTCTGGCATGCAGGATATCATGCGATCCGGCAATTCCTACCACAACGCACTCTCTTTTGGCCAACCGGGCGACAAGTGCCGAGTCCACGCCTCCGGATAGAGCCACAACCCCCTCATTGCTGCGAAGCTGCACTGCAATTCTTATGGCTTCATCCAGATCCATGAGAAGATATTGGGGATCTACTTTTCCCATCTCTTTGCCGCTGCAGATCACAGTTCCCGCCGGGCAGTCTCCCGGCATAATCCCGAAATGATCGCGCGCCCGGCAGCCATTGTATTCCAAAAAGAACTCGCCGCCAAATTTGCAGATTGCAGCCGGATTTTGCGCGAGAATTGACCTGACATCGCTCTCATCCAGCCGTTTTCCCTCAGCTTCCATCCAGCCCTTGACTTTGAAAGAGAAATCCATAGATTTTAATTGACGTGTGTTGGGTATTTCCATTTTTCTAAAAAAGCCCCAAGCATCCGGCTTCGTTGCCTCAGTCCGTGTGTTAACAGAAAACGTTTTAACTTGTGACGATCTGTTCTCTAACCGATTCAAGAACAGGAGACTGCCTCGTGAAAAATATCGCATCGGAATGCCTGGAAAGAGTAAGAGAGGAAAAGCCGCTCATACACCACCTGACGAATTGGGTGACTATTTACGATTGTGCCAATATTGTAAAGGTATTTGGAGCCTCTCCGGTCATGGCTCATGCTAGTGAAGAGGTGGCAGATATGGCCGGCATAGCCAGCGCTCTGGTTCTGAATATCGGTACTCTGACAACTGATTTCATCGAGGCCATGATACTTGCCGCTCAGAGTGCCAATAAAAAGGGAATCCCGGTAGTCCTTGATGTCTGTGGTGCCGGAGCCACAAAATTTCGCGATGAAAAATGCTTTGAGATACTGGATACGGTAAGTGTCAGCATCATCAAAGGCAATTCTTCTGAGATCGCTCGCATCGCCGGGGAGAGCGTTTCTACCAAGGGCGTGGATGCATCGGCTGTGGAGAAGAATCTGCAGGAGATAGCTCAAAGCCTGGCTGCTAAAAGAAATTGCACTGTGGTAATCACCGGAAAAGAGGATATCGTGGCTGATGAGAAGAAAGTGGTTATGGTTAAAAACGGCCATGGCATGATGGCAAATATTGTGGGCACAGGATGCATGGCCACATCAGTAATCGGCACTTTTGCCGCCGTGGAAAAGGACCTTGTAGCCGCCTGCGTGGCAGGTCTTGTCTGCTACGAGATCGCAGCAGAATTGGCAGCCGCAAAGGCAGAGGGGCCGGGCAGCTTCAAGGAAATGCTCTTTGATTCTGTGTACAATCTTGACGGCGGAACGGTAGAGAAAATGATGAAGGTTGAGTAGGGGCTTTGGAGGACAGAGGCGTGAAGGGATATTACTTCATAACCGATTCCAAATTGAGCCGTGCCGGAAATGAGAGCGATGTGCTCTCTGCCGTCTCCTGCGGTGTAAGAGTTGTCCAGTACAGAAACAAGAAAGCAGAAACCAGAGAAATGTACCAGGAAGCCGTGCGGCTGGGAGAGATATGCCGGGATTCGGACTGCATCTTTCTCGTCAACGATCGGATAGACATTGCCCTTGCCGCAGAGGCCGATGGCGTTCATCTGGGTCAGTCTGATATGCCCTGCCCGGCGGCTCGCAGACTGCTGGGGCCGGATAAGGTCATAGGCGTTACCGTCCACAATCTCGCCGAAGCACTGGATGCACAGAGCGTCGGAGCTGACTATCTGGGAGTCTCTCCCATCTTTCAGACTGCTACTAAACCGGATGCTGGAAAACCGGCGGGCATCAGGCTGATCGAAGAGATCCGAAGAGTGGTTGACATTCCTTTGATTGCTATTGGAGGCATCAACCATGACAATGCGCCCGAAGTCGTGAGAGCAGGAGCAGACGGCCTGTGTGCCATATCGTGCGTGGTTGCCAAAGAGAATGTAAGGGAAGAGATCTCAAAGTTTCAGGAAATTTTTGAGGCGCATAGGCGAGAGATCTAAGAATTTTGCGCCCGAAAGCTAATTGATTGGCTCCTGCTGGCTGATGCAGTGCACTGTCCCCAGGCCATGCACCATCTCCCGGCAATTGATGCCGACGACTCGCCGGTCCAAGAAAGCCTCCTGGATGATTCTGAGTGCCACAGAATCGTTCCTGTGCCCGAAGACCGGCACCATGACCACATCATTGCCGATGTAGAAGTTGGCGTAACTGGCGGGCAGCCGTCGCTGTGCGCCCACCTTTCCCGGCATGGGCAGCTTGATCACCTTGAGCGCGCAGCCGTCCTGGTCCGTCTCCCGGCAGAGCTGCTCGTAGTTCTGCTTGAGGACCGGGTAGTTCTCATCTTCTGCATCATCCTCGTAAGCGCATAGCACCGTAGTCGGATTTACGAACCTGGCGATATCGTCCACATGCCCGTCCGTGTCGTCTCCGGCAATGCCCTCTTTCAGCCAGATGACCTTGCTCACCCCCAAGAAATCCCGAAGATAGCCTTCTATCTTCTCTTTGTTCAATGAAGGATTTCGATTCTTATTGAGCAGGCACTGCTCCGTGGTCAGGACAGTTCCGCAGCCGTTCACATCGATGGAGCCGCCCTCCATGACGATTCCCGGCAGGAAATAATCCATCTTAAGGTCGTCGTTGATGAGTCTGCCTATTTTTGTGTCCCCCATCAGCTCCTCATATTTCTCGCCCCAGGCATTGAAGACCCAGTTAACTGCAGCTACCCTCTTCCCCGTTTCCTTCTCCCGGTTTACGACAAAGGTTGGGCCGTAGTCTCTGAACCACACGTCAGCATAGTCTATCACGTGGAAATGAACGCGGTGCAAATCGACCTTTTCTCCTTTCAGCCGGTCCACTACATCGCTTTGCATCATTTCGTCCTTGACCAGCAGGTTGACAATCTCGCTCTTGTGAATGGCTTTGATGATGGCCAGGTATGACTTCTCCACCGCCTCGATCTCTGGGAAGCTGTCCAGGTCGTAAGGCCAGGAGAGCCAGATGGCCTCGTGACGCTCCCACTCTGCCGGCATGTGGTAGCTTAGAGCGCGGGGGGTCTCTTGCCGGCAGAGCCCCTCTTTGGCACTGCCATCCAGTTCTTCCTCCTCCTGCACCATCTCGATGAGTGGCCAGTAGACATCCGGCCTGCGATTGCGGAAAAAGCCCCAGCCCTTGCGCACCGCCTCATTCATGGCCAGATCCAGTTCCACCACCAGCGTCTCCTTCTCACTGCTGCCGGCCCGGGCCAGGATCTTGCCAAAGCAATCGCAGACGAAAGAGCTGCCCCAAAAGATCAGGTCATCCTCCGGGCCGACACGGTTAGCCGCAGCCACGCAGACGCTATTGGCAATGGCGTGGCCTCTTTGCACCGTCTCCCAGGCATCATGCCA
>JAQTYS010000028.1 GCA_028688175.1 Methanothrix sp.
CCCCGAAAAACCCGATATGCTCCTCTGGGAGGAGACGCTCTTCAAAGACAGGGATCTGTTCGAGTTAGATCACCTGCCCGAGCACTTCCTGCACCGGGAAGATCAGATGAACAGCCTCAAATTCTGCATCCGTCCCGCTTTGCAGGGGGGCCGTCCCGTCAACGCTCTTTGCCTGGGCCCGCCAGGCACAGGCAAGACCACGGCTCTTTTCAAGCTCTTTGAGGAGATCGAGGAGCATTCCACCAAGGTCATTCCGGTTCATGTTAACTGCCAGATGGACTCCACCCGGTATTCGGTATTTTATCAGATCTACAAGAAGGTCTTCGACCATGCCCCTCCATCCAGCGGCATATCCTTCAAACGCATCTTCGAGAAGATAGCTGCAGCCGCAGCCGACCAGGATAAGGTGCTGGTGGTAGCCCTGGACGATATTAATTATCTATTTCACGAAAAAGAGGTGGATCATGTCTTATACTCTCTTCTGCGGGCTCACGAGACCTGTCCTGGGGCCAGGATGGGTGTGATCGGAGTTATGAGCGAGCTGGCCTTGAACTATGTTCTCGATCCGCGTGTGGTCTCGGTTTTTCAGCCGGAAGAGATTATATTTCCTCTCTACACCCGATCAGAGATACGCGACATATTGGGCCGCCGGGCGCAGATGGGCTTTTATCCCGGAGTGATGGCCGATGATGTTCTGGAGGCGGTGGTGGACTGCACAGAGAGGTCAGGAGACCTGCGGGTGGGTATCGACCTTCTCAAGAGGTCCGGCTTGTCCGCGGAAAAGCGCGCCTCAAAAAGGGTCTCTCTGGTTGACGTGACAGGATCCTGCGATCGCTCCCGTCTGGTTCATCTCACCTTTGCCTTAAAATCCCTCAAAGACGATGAACTGGTAGTGCTGCGACTGGCTGCAGAGCAAAAAAGCTGGCGCGCGGGCGAACTGTTTGTTCGCTTTCATGAGCAGACTGATGCAGGATACACTCGTTTTCATGAGATTCTCAATAAGCTTGATTCCATCCGACTGATAAACGCCGATTTTACGGGGGCGGGTGAACGGGGCCGAAGTCGCGTCATCAGCGTACGCTATGATCCTGAGGAGATCTTAAGCCGGCTGAAATAGTGATGTTTTTCCCTCTTATCATTTTCCTCTTATCATTATTGCAAAAGCCACCTATATTTATCGCTGCAATTAATTAGTGCTCTATATAGATTCTATACACAAGGGCTTTAACCGGTTAATGTGTTTTGTCAGAGCATATGGATCGGCCGAGAATAAAGATGCCTCGCAAATATGGAGAGTTGTTCGTAGAGGCTCTGCTATTCGTGTCAGCCATTGCCTCTATCCTAATTATGCTTCTTATCTTCTATTTCCTGATTCATGAGAGCCTCCCTGCGTTTTCGAGTCTTGGCATCTTCTCTTTGTTATCCGGCTCGAAATGGCATCCTTCCGGCGATATTTATGGATTACTGCCAATTATCGCCGCCTCAATGATTATCACTCTTTTGGCCCTCTTTATAAATATCCTGATTGGTTTTCCTCTGGCCATTTACCTGGCAGAGCTGGCCGGGCCCAGGAGCAAGGCCATATTGAAACCGTCCATTGAACTTCTGGCGGGCGTCCCATCTATTGTATATGGTTTCTTAGGGGTTATAATTCTCGTAACCTACTTGCAGGATAGCTTTGATATGCTCACAGGCAGGTCGATCCTGGCGGGATCGATGCTTCTTGGGGTCATGTTCATTCCCCGCCTTACCACCATCTGCGAGGATTCTCTGCGAGCTGTGCCCTCAGAATTCAAGGAGGGCTCACTTGCGCTTGGGGCCAATCGCTGGCAGACTCTGAGAAATGTAACTATACCGGCAGCGTCATCAGGAATTACCGCCGCAATTCTTCTCAACATAGGAAGCATAATCGGGGAGACTATGGCTGTGCTCTTGGTGGTAGGAAACGTTGCCAGACTGGCCTCTCCTCCCTACGATATATTTGATCAGGGTGCATCTTTCACCTCGATCATAGCTGGTGAGATGGGCGAGGTGGCCAGAGGTTCAATGCATTACCATGTCCTTTTTGCTGTTGGATTCGTTCTTCTCATAGTAGTCACTCTATTCAGTCTGGTGGCAGATTATGCCCGGATTCGTATCCGACGAAAATTCGGAGGATACTAAATGAAGATCAAGCCTGTTTTGTGGGCATCTCTTGCCATATCGGTGTTCCTGTTCGTCACCTCTCTGGCATGCCTCATTCTTCAACCCAATCTGGAAAAGCTGGTGCCTATGTGGCAGGCCAGTCTTTTCGCAAGCATTCTGCTGATTCTCGTATCTTATTCTCTCTCCAAATCCGTTTCCCTTAAGACTGCACATTTCCTGGCACTGGACATTCTCATCTGCTCAGCCATCCTCTTCCTGATGAATTCCGGGACCCTTCATGCCGGATTTGTCATCCGCCGGCCTCTTGGGGTGGGAGCATCCTTCGATTATGCTTTTATTCTTCCTCTTCTCATCTTTTTTGCCAGCTTGCTGTGCATAAAGGATGCTCTTAATATCATCTACGAATACAGCGCTCGGGGTCGAGAGGTCCTGGTTTTTCTGGCAGTCAAGCTCTCTGCGGTACTATCTCTCCTCTTGCTGGGTGGAATACTCTTCATAATAATCTATAAAGGAATTGGAGTTATAAGCTGGGATTTTTTAACTACTCCCCACAGACGCCTGGGCCAGGCAGGCGGGATCAGCACTGCCATATTGGGCTCTTTATGGATGGTTTTAGGTGCTATGATCATATCTTCACCCCTGGGCATCGGTGCGGCTATCTATCTTCATGAATACTCCAAGAGCCAGAGGCTTAACCGTCTCATCACCATCGCCGTGAGTTGCCTAAACGGCGTTCCTTCGGTGGTCTTCGGCCTCTTTGGGCTGGCCTTTCTGGTGACATACTTCGGTGTGTCTCTCTTATCCGGCTCTATAATCCTGGGGCTCATAAATATCCCTACTATAATCCTGACCTGCCAGGAGGCCCTAAAGAGCGTCCCCAACTCTCTGCGGGAGGGAAGCATGGCTTTGGGGGCAACCAAGTGGCAGACTATAAGAAAGGTGGTCTTGCCCTCGGCCATGCCCGGCATACTTACAGGCGTGATCATTGGGGTGGCCAAGGCCTCTGGAGAGACGGCGCCTATCATGTGGACGGCAGTGACCTTTACAGCTACCCCTGTGCAGATGATTTACGGCGTGATCCCCAATGTATTTCAGCCGGTCAATAATCTGGATTACCATTTATTGAATCTGATCTACTTCCTGGGGGCATGGGATGTCGAGGCCAGGGCCTGGGGTACGGCTCTGGTGCTCATTGCCTTGGTGCTGGGCACCAATATGCTGGCCATAGTAGTAAGAAATCATTATAGAAAAAAGATATCCTGGTAGGCCTGAAAATTCATTTGAATGTGTGGATTATCCATTCTCGAATCTCGTCTCTAGTCCGCCGGAAGACCTTGAGCTGCTCTTCCTCCGAGCCGTCGTACTGTGCCGGGTCCTCAAAGCCTCTGTGAATGACTTCTCTTGCTCTGGGTGATTTGGACGCAGGCTCAAGGCGCGTGCTACAGATCGGGCAGGCCTGTTTTGCTCTGTCGCAGACCGTGACTGCCTTGTCAAATATTGTATCATAAAACTCTTCAGCTGATTTAGAGTATTGATCAGAGATGTCTATGCCGATCTCTTTCATGACCAACACCGCACGGGGATCGACAAAAGTTGGCTTTGTTCCGGCACTGTGTGCATTGTATCTTTCGCCATAAATAGCTCTCAAGAGTCCTTCTGCCATTTGAGAGCGAGCCGAGTTATGGGTGCATAGAAAGAGAACTTCCTTCTTTCCCTGGATTTTTATGTTCATTATCATCCAGCCATTCGATGCATTTATTTTGAAAATTTTTCAAAATTTTAATGCCTTGTAGTCGCATATCAAATACGTCCTTGGGAGCGGGGGAGGAAAGGCCTTGTCACATCAAATTGTTTCATTAGCAGTGAACAAATCCTGGTTCCTTTCTTTCTCTAAAGGTCTCCATTACTTGGTTTAGCAGATCATGGATCTTTGGCAAATCATCGTTTCTAAGGTCGCGAATCATCAGCGGCAAGGCAAACATCACTGCGACATCCAGTTGCATTGGGTTAATTGGATTGCAGCTATGCAATGCCGTTATGGCATTTTTCCGAATCGCTGCAATGCAACACTCCATTGTTTTTATCTCATCGTCGCCTTCTTCAGATGTCTTGCCATTGCAGTTCATCTCCCAGGCGCTCACTACCGAGGTCATCAAATTGGCCTTTAAGTCCTCTGCGATATTAACAGTCTTCAATAGGTCCAGAATCAAGCCCAGTTTGAGTGATCTAATTTCGCCGATCCTGGTCACCAGCCCTTTTCTCTCCAAAATTGCCTCGTAGTACCCCAGAAGGCCAAGAAGGTTTTCGCCTTTTCGAGAATCCTCACATCCGATGATTTCAAACATCCTATTTCCTCCCATGTCCTAATGTTTGCATATTAGACGAATATTATTATATTCCTGGATTGAATGCAATATTTCAAATCCGGAGATAAAGCGGTTGATGCTATTTGCACTCATTTGAGTTCGTCCATATATCTCTTCGCCCATTAAAATATATATCTCTATTTCGTGAATATATTCTATATATTATTGATTGGTGCCGGCGATGTCCTCGAGGGAGGTAGAATGACACCACCAGCATCAACGAACCGTTTTTGTCATCGAAAAAATTTGTGAATTAATCCCTAGTTGATATGTCAGGATGGACTCGATGTTTAAGGAGCTGCTGCCATGAGCATGATTCTTGATTGCGATATTTCCAGACTTAGCATATAGATAGGTCATGGAGTAACCATTATTCTGTACACTCTGCTCCAAACTGAATGATTTCGCAGAGCGTTCTAAGATAAATAAAATGTATTTATAGAAAAAGATAATAAATTCGGTCATTTGCGATTTGACATTGTATATCACATATGATGATATATTGCCTAAATAGTGATCTATTTGTCTTACCTTCGTTTGTCGTTCTTCTAATACCTAAATTACAAAAGAAATATAAGGTGATAAATCCAACTAGTCAACATTTGAGGTATAGTCATGAAGATATTCGCAGTTTTAGGAATGATATTCTTCCTGGCCGCAGTTTCTACCGCTTCTGCCGCCACAGAGAAGATATCTGCAGGGCCATTCGAGGTATCATTTGATCTCAATACCACGGAAAATCATACCGTGGAAGCTCTCGGGCCGGCAGAGACCAATGCTAGCACAAGCTATACGGTGATGATCGACTTTGTCGGCAAGAGCACCGTAGGAATCTACATATCGAAGGCCAATGAGGCAGAAGATGCCACGCTCCCATCATTGAAAAATTTACTGACAAGCAAACTCACAGATGATCCGGATGCATCCGTTGAGATAGGGACTATTGATGGAAAAGATGGGGTAATCGGCTTTGGTCTGCCCATTTACGATGAGAACCTTCAGAAGATCGAGAACGAAACCAGCTTCGAGTATGTCTACTGGTTGGACAGCGAGAAATGCGAATGCGGCCCGGTCTACGTTGGCAAGACCCAGGTTCGTGTGGTCGGACCATGGACCTCGGAATGGGATGATGCCATTTCCAGGAGCCTCCTGGAAAGCCTGAAGATCACCGAGACTGCTTAAGTGCTAAGAGCAAGCGGGCTTTTGGTTTCGTGCGTGTTTGGCTATGCGGCCCGCGGGGATGGGCCGCATCTATTTTCAAAAAAGTGACTTTAGGCCTTCTCCACTGTCTCCTTTACCAACCTGTGAACCTCTCCTGCATCAGCTTTGCCGCGCGTCTTCTTCATGACCAGGCCCAAAGTCCGGACGATCTCCTGAGGCGAGCCACCGTTCTTGTCCATCAGAGCACGTATGATCTGCACTGCTCCATCTTAGCAGATCTTCATCAGCAGGGATGCGATGTGCATGACCGCCTCGTCCTCCATTTTTCTTCGTAAAGATTTATATCCCATCTCGTATTGTTCCATGCAATCAGGAGGGAGTTCAACGACATCGGTAGCGCTTAATAACAGAGCCATTGACATCCGTGGGAACTCAGTCAGAGTCTACCGGTTGGAAGGATGACGATGACTGCTCAAAGCGATTGTGTCAAACCGTTCCCGCTCTCTGACCTTGAATCGCATCTCTGGGAAGCGGCCAATATCCTTCGAGGTCCGGTGGATGCAGCGGATTTTAAGACCTACGTCTTCCCGCTCCTCTTCTTAAAGAGCATCTCAGACACTCATAACGAGGAGTACCTTGCAGTCTTGAAAGAGTCCAACGGAGATCTTGAATTCGCTCAGTTCTCACAGAACTACAGGTTCAAGATACCAGAGAATGCTCGCTGGACTGATGTTCGGACAGTAACCTCCAATGTTGGGCAGGCGCTCCAGAAAGCGATGCGAAGCATAGAAAACGCAAATCCAAACACGCTTTATGGTATTTTCGGTGATGCGCCGTGGACGAACCTGGCTTTTCTCGGGTCGCCATGCTTGAGGAGATACGAGCCCGGGAAGGAAATTTGAGCATTCCGCAATATGTTGTACCAGGAACACCACGAGGCACAGATGGTGATACGGATGCAGACAATGGTGAGAGGAAGCTGGACATTGTGCTTGCCGACTGGCTGGAAAGCTCGCGTATCTTGCGAGAGGCGCTAGCTGCCATTATGACGGAGGAATCGTGACCGGGAAGTATCGCATATTCGTCAGTTCTGTGCAGAAAGAGCTGGCTGCCGAACGTCGGGCCGTGCGCGATTTCGTTGAGGGCGATGCGCTACTGCGACGGTTTTTCGATGTGTTTTTGTTCGAGGATCTTCCTGCGTCGGATCGCAGAGCTGACGAGGTTTATCTCGAAGAAGTGGACCGCTGCGATATCTATGTAGGGCTATTCGGCAACGAATACGGCAGCGAAGATTCTGAGGGCTGCTCGCCCACGAAACGCGAATTTATTCGTGCCAAGGCCAAAGGTAAATCCCGGTTGATATTCGTAAAAGGCTCGGAGGACAAAATGCGCCACCCGCTGATGCTTGCACTTATCCGCAAGGCAGGAGCCGAGCTGATCCGCCGCCGGTTTAGCAGCGTTACTGATCTGTTGGCCGGGCTTTATGCCAGCCTCGTGGACCAACTGGAGCGCACCGGTGACATTCACTTTGGCCCGTTCGACGCTTCTGCTTGCCAGAAGGCGAATCTTGACGATATGTCCAAGCAAAAGGTCTCCGACTTCCTGGTCCGTGCCCGAGCGGAACGCGGTTACCGGCTCGGCCTGCGCTCACCTTTGCGAGCAACTCTAAAGCACCTCAACCTCCTTGAAGGCGACAATCCCACCAACGCGGCAGTACTGCTTTTCGGCAAGGAGCCGCAACGATTTCTGCCCACATCACTTGTCAAGTGCCTGCACTTTCACGGCCCGGAGATCAGCAAGCCCATTCCGTCTTACCAGGTGTTCAAAGGCACACTTTTTGAGATGGTGGACCAGTCGGTCGATTTCGTGCTCTCTAAGATTGACCGCTCTGTGGGGACGCGTGCCCACGGTCCGCAGGCTCCGGTCACCTACGAGCTTCCGCCTCAGGCCGTGGCCGAGGCAATCGTCAATGCCGTCGCTCACCGAGACTACGCCTCCAACGCCTCCGTTCAGGTCATGCTTTTCTCTGACCGGCTGGAGGTCTGGAATCCGGGAGAGCTGCCACCGCCGCTGAGCCTGCAATCTTTAAGCGAGCCGCACCCTTCAATCCCGCATAACCCGCTCATCGCCGAGCCGTTATTCCTGAGCCGCTACATCGAGAGGGCCGGTACGGGAACTCTCGACATGGCCAGACTGTGTGCAAAAGCAGGTCTGCCTGCACCCGAGTTTCGAGAGGAGCAGGGGCAGTTCATCCAGGTGCTGCGACGGCCACAAAGGCCGGATTTGTCGATGGAGGACAGGAACCGCGATGAGGTGCTGTGGGAGCGTGCCTTGAGCGACGTAGGCCGGGCGTTTCCAGGCGCGACCGCACAAGTTACCGCACAAGTCACCGCACAAGTCGCCATATTCTGCCAGAGGCCGAGAGCGGCACGGGAGATCATGGATCACCTCAACCTGCATCACTGGAAGACATTTCAGGCCAACTACCTAATTCCACTGATCAAGGACGGCTTGTTGGAACGCACCATCCCGGATAAGCCCACCAGCCGTTTGCAGAAGTACCGCCTCACAGACAAAGGCCGGGCCTGGCTTGGCGGGGAAAAAGCATGAACGACATATTCTCGACGCTGGTTGAGCTCTAGCCCAATTCGAACCGGGCCAATCCGCTGATCTTCGACCTGCATCTATCGACCTCCGCGTCGAAGTAGAGAGAAGGAATCATAAAGGAGGAACAATACAATACATGTATGCTAAGAGTTTCTTGACCATAATATCTGGTTACGAGTTGCTTCTAGGCAGCTTAGATTTCGTGCATGCTGCTCGTATTGGAGACAATGATTTGACTGATGCAGGCGCCCAAGACGCTGTTGCTAGGTAATTCCAGGCAAACTGCGAATTCCCTGCACTATTCGCTATCCGGGCAATGCCATTCACTCGACGGAATACTTGGATACCGAAGATTTTTCCGGGCCGCTTCCAAGGATCTTTGAGGATTCGCTCGCGTTTATCATGCGCAATCTGCACAAAGTGCAGTCCGGACAGGGTGTGAATTCACCGGGCATTCCAGAGATCCCGCAATCAGTTTTTGAAGAGCTGCTGGTCAACGCTCTGATTCACCGGGACTATCTCGTGAACGCCACGATTCGTCTATTCATTTTCGACGACCGGATTGAGATCATCAGTCCCGGACATCTGCCCAACAATCTGACTGTGGAAAAAATCCGCTCCGGCATTTCGAATATCAGAAATCCAATTCTCGTGTCCTATGCGGCCAAAGGGCTGCTGCCTTACAAGGGATTGGGATCAGGAATCAAACGCGCTCTGGAGGACTGGCCGGACATCAGTTTCACAGATGACCGGGAAGGATCCATGTTCATCGCCACCGTTCACCGCAAAGAGCTTGATGATACGAGGCTGGCGGAAAAAACTTCCCAGAAAAGTACCCAGAAAAGTACCCAGAAAAGTACCCAGAAAAGTACCCAGAAAATCATCGAACTCATGCAGAATGATCCTACCATCACCATCGCAGACCTTGCCCTGCGCATTGGTATTACAGAGTGGGCTATCAAGAAGCAAATAAGAAAAATGAAGGCGCAAGGTCACATCCAGCGCATCGGTCCGGATAAAGGTGGCCGCTGGCAGGTGGCAGAGTAAATTTCCCCGAAATCTAAACAAGAAACATTAAAAAGAGAAGGCGTCAGGCTGGCCGACTGGCTCAGACCCGATCCACCTCTTCCTTCACCAGCCTGTGCACCTCGCCGGCATCGGCCTTGCCGCGCGTCTTCTTCATGACCAGGCCCACAATGAAGTTGAGAGCCCTCTCGCTGCCTGCCCGGTAGTCGGCCACTGCCGCAGCGCTCTCTTTCACGGCTTCATGCACCGCTCTTTGCACGGCATCGTCCTCTGCCCTGCCTAGGCCCAAAGCTTTGACAATCTCCTGAGGTGAGCCGCCCTTCTTGTCCAGCAGAGCACGTATGATCTGCACCGCACCGTCCTCGGTGATCGAACTCGTCTCAAGCATCTGCACGATCGCAACCATTTGCTCCGGGTGGAAGCTTTCAATGGTCAGGTCCCGATAGTTCAGCTCGCCCTTGAGCACATCTGCGATCCAGACGGCAGCCATCTTGGGCGAGGCCCGCGCGGCAACAGCTTCATAGAAGTTGGCCAGCTTGATCTCGGATGTAAGGGATTTGGCATGATCATCCGCCAGGCCGTACTGCTTGACAAACCTCTCCCTCTTGACATCGGGCAGCTCGGGCAGCGTCGCCCGGATGTCCGGCACCCAGGAGGCAATGCGCAGGACTGCCAGATCGGCCTCTGGGAAGTAGCGGTAATCGTGCGCTCCCACCTTGCTTCTGATGGATACGGTAATGTTTCTGATCTCATCAAAGTGGCGCGTCTCCTGGACCACCTTGATGTTCCTTCTCTGCAGATTCTTCTGCCGGGTGATCTCGTAGGAGAGGGCCTTCTCCACGCCCTTGAATCCGGAGATATTCTTGACCTCGGAGCGGTCCCCGCCCTTCAAGGAGATGTTGGCATCCACCCGCATGGACCCTTCCAGTGAGCCATCGAAGACATCCAGATACTCGAGAATGCTCTTCAGCTTATCCAGGAAAGCGCGTGCCTCCTTAGGTGAGCACAGGTCCGGCTCGGTCACCACTTCCAGCAATGGCATGCCGCAGCGGTTGTAGTCCACCATGGTGTACTTGGCCTTATCAATGGTTCCTGCATGCACGAGGCGCCCTGGGTCCTCCTCCATATGCGCCCGATTGATGCGGATATTCCGCTCATTTCCATCGTCGCCTAAAATCATGATGTGGCCGTTGGTGGCCAGGGGATAGTCGTACTGGCTGATCTGAAATCCCTTGGGCAGATCGGGATAATAGTAGTTCTTGCGGTAGAAGAATGTCTCCTCCTCGATTTTGCAGTTAAGTGCCAGGCCTACCTTGATGCCGTACTCCACTGCTTTGCGGTTGATCACCGGCAGTGAGCCGGGCAGTCCCAGGCAGACTGGGCAGGTGTGGCTGTTGGGCGCAGTGTCGTGGTAGGCGGTCGAGCAGCCGCAAAACATCTTGGACTGCAGACGGTTGAGTTGCACATGAATCTCCAGGCCGATGATGACATCTTCCATTTAGACCACCTCCGGTTTTACCTCATGGAAGGGCGTGGCCGCCTCAAAGGCGGCTGCAGTGCGAAGCACCGCCGCCTCACCGAAGTGCGGCCCCATAAGCTGCAAGCCGATGGGCAGCCGCCCGGAGAAACCGCAGGGCACAGATATGGCCGGCACTCCTGCCAGATTGATGGGCACGGTGAAGACATCTGCCATATAAAGAGACAGCGGATCATTGATGCGCTCGCCGATCTTGAAGGCCGGAATGGGCATGGTCGGACTGGCCAGAATATCTACATCCTTAAAAGCATGCAAGAAGTCCTCCTTGATCAGCGTCCTCACCTGGAGGGCTTTGAGATAGTATCGTCCGTAGTAGCCGGCTGAGAGGGCATATGTGCCGAGAATTATGCGCCTTTTGACCTCTGGGCCGAAGCCCTGGGCACGAATGGCCGAGAAGGTGGTATGCCAATCCTTGTCCTCGCCCAGCCGGGAGCCATAGCGCAGGCCGTCGAAGCGGGCCAAGTTGGACGAAGCCTCGCTCATGGCGATGACGTAGTAGGCGGCCAGAGCGTAGCGAGTATGGGGCAGGCTGACCTCCTTCCAGGATGCACCTAATGACTCAAGGGTGGAAATCGCCCCCCAAACCGCCTTCTCTACATCCTGATCTACTCCTTCACCAAAGTACTCCTTGGGAATTCCGATCTTCAGGCCAGCCACGCCGCCCTGCAGCCCGGACAAATAACTGCGACGCTCTCCCTGAGCTGATGTGGAATCCCTCTCGTCATGCCCGGAGATGACCTCCATGAGAAGAGCGGTATCCTCTACCGTATGAGTGAGCGGCCCGATCTGCTCCAGAGAGTTGGCATAGGCCACCAGGCCGTAGCGTGAGACCAGACCGTAGGTGGGCTTGAGTCCCACGATGCCGCAAAAGGATGCCGGACAGCGCACCGATCCGCCCGTATCCGACCCCAAAGCGCAGGGTGCTTCGCCGCCTGCCACCACTGCCGCGCTGCCGCCGCTGGAGCCGCCCGGAACGCGAGTCAGATCCCAGGGATTTTTTGTCGGCCCAAAGCAGCTTGTCTCGGTGGATGTGCCCATGGCAAACTCGTCCATGTTAGTCTTGCCCATGATGATTGCCCCCTCTGCCTTGAGTCGCTCTATAACATGGGCATCATATGGCGGGATATAGCCGCGCAATATTCGAGAGCTGCAATTGGTCTCAATTCCCTTGGTGGATATGCACTCTTTGATGGCGATGGGCACCCCCGCCAGAAGGCCCCTGCCCGGATTTCTGTCGAATTGCTTTGCCTGCATTAATGCGCTCTCTTTTGCCAAGGTGGTGAAGGCATTGAGGGAACTCTTCTCGATCTTCTCAAAGAGCCGGCAAAGGTATTCCTCGCATGATTCGGCTTGGAGCTTGGCTTTTAATTCTGAGAGCATGATTACACAATCCTGGGGCTCTTAAAGTAGCCATTTTCCGTTCGCGGCGCATTATCGAGCGCTTGCTCCTGGGAGAGGGAATTATAGGCAGCATCCTCTCGAAAGATATTAGCCAGATCTACCACGCGGTAGGTGGGCTTTACGCCTTCTGTGTCCACCTCATCCAGCTGGTGGAAGTACTCCAGAATGGTATTGAAATGCTCCACTAATCCATCTTTCTCTTCATCTTCGATCTTGATGCTGGCAAGCCAGCTGATGTGCTCTACATCTTCCCTGGTGATCATGTCATCCCACGCATTTAACCATCTGCATGCTCGCTTCCTTTATCCAAATGTACAAGGCGCTAAGGATCACCTTATCAGATATAAAGGCTCTTTTCGCCAACCACCCGAGCAATCTGATCTATCTGATCGAGCGCCGGGTTTTTTAGCAGGTGGGTGTTTTTGGTATTGTGGTTTCCCATGCGTGCCAACCAATCTGCTCAATTGATATGGAGCCTTGCAAAGCCAAAAGCCTTAATAATTCTCGCGAAAGAACACGCGAAAGGATTAAGGAAATGAATTTAGGAAATTGATTAAGGGAAGAAGATAACCTTGTCACTAGCAATATTATTGTCTTGGTGGGGTGCTTTCTAGAAGATGGAGAAAAATACGACTGATTCTTGGTTGCATATATTAGGGGAATCATGAAAAGAGATGTCATTGTGATTGGTTCAGGAATCAGTGGCTTATTGTCCGCTCTAGCGCTCTCTAGAGAGGGCAGAAAGGTAATGATTCTGGAGAAAGAGAGTTACATTGGTGGAGTCTGTCGCTCGTATGACG
This sequence comes from Methanothrix sp., assembly GCA_028688175.1. Taxonomy (GTDB): domain Archaea; phylum Halobacteriota; class Methanosarcinia; order Methanotrichales; family Methanotrichaceae; genus Methanothrix. The sequence goes on from JAQTYS010000028.1 coordinate 13,044, forward strand.
TTTTAGGCTATCGTGTCGATACCGGCCCACACATCATAACAAGGCTGGAAAACGGCCCGCTCAGGGAATTGATGGACAGATATTTCAAAATAGTTCCCCAATTTGTGCCATCCGGAAAGTATTATGTAAAAATCGGCAGCGACATAAAGCCATTTCCATGGAGCATAAATTCCTGGCTGACCTTCGGGTTGCTTCCCATGACAGACAGGTTGCTTTTGATGAGGGCGCTGTTTAATATCATGTATCTGAAAAATGCCGGCAAGGATTTTTCCGACATCACACTCTCCCAGATTCTTCCCAATAAAGTCTCCATAACGACACGAAGATTTCTGGATTGGCTTTGTTACTTCATGGTTGGAACATCCATAGAAAATGCGCCCATATCTCGATTCGTGGACAATAAGACCAATAATCCCAGATCGGTTCCTTATGTAGGAAAACTGTATGATCTGTTTATAAAGGAAGGTGCTACAGACCAGGGATACCCCAAAGGTGGTCTGCAATCCATTATAAGCTCCATAGTTGAATCATTTCCTAAAGATCGTGTGGAGATTAAAACTAATGTTGCCGTAAAAAAGATAGAATGCGGCGAGCGAGTCAAAGGTGTGATAACCTCGGAAGACTGCTTTGATTGCGATACGGTTGTTTATTCCGGATTTTCATCCGACCTACCTTATCTGATTGATAACCTGCCCGTTGAATACATCCAGAATTTGACCTCCATTAAAAGAGTCAATTCCCTTTCCATTTGGTTGGGCCTGACCAAAAAAATCTTCAACAATTATGGTACAGAAATGTGGGTCGACTCCGATCCATATGCCTGGGTAATCCCGACCTCAAATTACGATCCTATGCTAGCACCCAAAGGAAATCAACTGGTAGGTTTCGCGTTTACCTTGCCAGGCAGTTATGATGCATCGACAATAAAGAGGAAGGCATTCCAAACGATAGTTGATAACATTCCGGATATTGAAAAGCATATCGATATGATACATTACCAGGAATTGATTCCTGAAAAAGCATCATGGGGCATAAATTGTGGTTTTGGAGACATAAGAACTCCAATAAATAACTTATACTGTGTGGGCACCGATACCACAAAGAGAAGTGCTGGCGTCAATCGATCGGCATATTCTGTTATGGAGTTCCTGAAGATCATAAAAGCAGACGGAAATTTATAATGGATCAGAATAGTTCCTTTTGCCTCGAATAATGCCCAAATGGTTCAATTCATATGAATAGTAGGATGCCCATGACTTTCATGGCAACTATAATTTTTACGCTGTTTGCCCTTATTGTTAAATCAGGGCAGCAATCTGGCGATTCGAACCATTTCTGATCTTTTGCTACGAAAATGAACAATTAATGAAGAATTTACAGATACGACTTTCGCACCAAATTAGCAGTTCGTTCGGCTCAGTTATTATATATCGTTCCATGCAGGGGTGGACCAGTCATTACAGCAAAGGACCTGATGAAAGGAGATCGAAACATGAAAGCAATCAGAGAATACTTAAAACATAAGCCATGTTTACGGGGTCAGATCCTTGATCGAGGTGAATTAAAGCGTGTAGCACAAGCCTGCGGACTGAGTCCTCAGCAAGCCAGATTAGAACTAAGAGAGCTGGGATTTATCTTGACACGGAACGATCATGGTCTGACTATCTGGAAGAAACTGGAGAATGATTCCTGAAGCAAGATGGATAGCAAAAGTTGATGTGATGGCAATTACAAAAATGATAATCAAGAAGCCGGCAATCGGGTTTGAACTATAAAGGTGACGATCATTTCAAAAGTTATCGAGTTAAAAGACATCCAAAAGACTTATCGCATCGGTGAGAGTGAGTTTGCCGTTCTCAAGGGCATCGACCTGCAGATAGAAGAGGGTGAGTTCATTGCTCTCATGGGGCCATCCGGCAGCGGCAAATCCACTCTCATGAACATTGTGGGCTGCTTGGACCGCCCCTCTAGCGGTCGCTTCCTCCTCCTGCGCCAGGATATCAGCCAGACCTCAGATGATGAGCTGGCTCGTATAAGAAGAGAGGAGTTGGGATTCATCTTCCAGACCTTCAACCTCATAGGCAGAATCAGCGTTCTAAAGAACGTGGAGGTTCCTATGATGCTCAGCGGTGTCTCTCGTGAGAAGCGCAAGGACCGGGCTTTTAAGCTCCTGGAATCGGTAGGCATTGCCCATCGCAGCAACTTCAGCCCGCAGAACATTTCCGGAGGAGAGAGGCAGAGGGTGGCCATTGCCCGAGCGCTAGCCAATGATCCCAAAATAATTATTGCCGATGAGCCTACCGGAAACCTTGATCTTAAGAACAGCGACGAGGTTATGAAAATCTTGAGCAATCTGAATAAAGAGGGCAGAACCATAATTATGGTCACCCACAACCCTGAGATCACCGAGAATTGCAGTCGCGTCATCAGGCTTAGGGACGGACGCATTCTGGAGACCGCATCATGAAAAAATTAATTTCAATAATATTATTAGTCCTGCTTGCCGCAGGCCTGGCATCATCTTATGAGTACCACATGCCTGTGAACATAAAGGCCACCATGACTCCAGCTGTACTCCTGCCTGGAGACGAGGCTATATTGGCCATTGAAATGTCCAACGGAGCCGCATCCTACGGAGCCGGCAAAGACGCTGGTGCTGGAAGCTCGGCCACAGGCACGCTGCTCTCCACGCCCCTCAACAGAACTACTCTGAAGAGCACACCGGAGCTGAAGGTTCTGACGGAAGATCGCGGTGACCTGGGGATGATCGGCCCCAGCGATAAGATCGCAGTCTACTACAAGGTCAAAGCCGCAGAAAACATCAGCAGCGGGACGCATCTCCTCGATTTCCGGGTTTCAGGCGGATATGATATGACCACCATCAACCGAGAGATTCCTCTCAAGGTAGATGGTACGGCAGTAAGCATGGCCCGAGCTGAGACCGATGCATCCAACTTCAACCTCAATGTGGCAAATCCCAGAGAAAACACCCTCAATGCAGTTACCATTATGCCTTCAGCTAAGGGAATAGTCTTCTCGCCGGATGAGTATTACATTGGCACCATGGACCCGGACGAGGTCTTCACCATAAGCTTTGGCATAGCATCGGCAGATGCAACAAAGACTCTGAGTGGCCCGATAAACCTGAGCTTTATTGCCAAGTTCAAGAACGGCGACAACTGGCATACCTCTCAGGCCTATGTCACCACATACACTCCGCCCAAGGCTGCGAACAGCCAGAGTAGCTACCTTCTGCCTGCCAGCGTCGCGATCG
>JAQTYS010000029.1 GCA_028688175.1 Methanothrix sp.
AAGTCGAACTTGGATTGGGCAACAACGTAGTAGGCGCGGACTGCGTCGAATTCAAGCCTGTGGAGAACCCGAAGGTGCTCTGTGAAGCAGGAAGCCCTGCCCGTTCAGGGGCATGGGAGGAAGTCACTTAGAGTCTTCGGTATGAATAAATCTCGCGCGAAGCCGCGAAAAAGATTGTATCTTCTTTGACCGATGGCAAATGAGCCATAGTAGGCGACTGCTTGCAGGTGCTGCGCAAGAAGCCGCGGAGAGTTCCAGGGAATCCTCTTGCAGTTTGTTCTCAGGATTTCCGTGCTGTCGAGCAAGTCCAAAAAGATAAATCAGGCAAGAATAGGTCGCAGATCGACTTTGCTATCCTGCAGATCCTTTGAGTCCTCTTGATCCTCCAACCGTTTTCTATGAAGTTCACAGATGGCATTATCCAGTTCTATGAATTTCAGGACCACCGGGCTTTTCAGATTTAATTTATACATCTTTGCTCTTCCAACTTCTCGCGTCTCACTTACCAGTCCATTTTTCTCTAAGTTTTCCCAGGCTGAAAATAAGGTAGTTCGGCTGATTCCAGCACCCTTTGCAATATCTGTTTTTGAATAATCGTAAGCCTTGTTGTCCATCAGGAAGTCTAATATCCTGAACACTGGGCTTTTAATTCCAAGAGTCCTAAGGAATAATGTCTCTTCATGATCTTCAGAGTAAGTTGTTTGGTACATGATCCGGCTCGCCCTCCATTGGGCATAACTAAATACGAGCTTTTTAAACACCAATTAGTATTTTAGCTAAATAAATCTTTTCATCGATGTATAAAATATTGAACAATCGATACATTTAAATCTCTTTTCGACCATTTGGCTAACGAATGGCTAAACGCCTTAAAGATTCCGCAGAGATCGGAAAGATAAGAGCCACCATATTTGATAAACTGGATAGACGCGGCAAATGGGGGCCGATTCATACTGGCAAGGAAAATGCCGTGAAGGGCATACCCAGTCATGAATTAGGGGCCGCTAAAGAGGTTATTGAAGCGGCAATCAAAGATGGATTCCTGAATCTGAAACCTACAAGCTATGGGGATCAGATTTCACTCAACTTCAAGAAAAAGGAAGAAATCATGGCCATAATCCGAGATCTTTTGCCTTGATTCATTCTCCCTCCACCCTCTTCTTCCTCTCGCCCGCCTCTTTCGCCGCCTTCTCCCTTCCCAGTACCCGCGCCACTGCTTCAATCGCCTCCAGGTAGCGCACCATCTGGTCCAGCCAGTTGATGAGATCTCCCTGGTAGGCGTACATGCCGTACCGGTCCGAGAAATAATCGATGATTGCCTCCGGGCTCTTGCCCTCCGCCCGCAGATCCAGGATGCGCAAGGATATGCTCTTCTGAACGCAGCCACAGTAGGGCGATTCCTTGCAGGTGCAGCGCAAAAAGTCTCTGGAGAAATCCATGCAGTACCTCTGCAGCTTGTTATCAAGCTCCCGCAGGTCGGCGCTGGAGAGCAGATCCAAAAAGGAGCCGTGCAGAGCCCTCTGGGATATCTGCATGTGCAATTTGGTGGAGATGCGCTCGGCATACTTCAGGTACAGCGCCTCAAAACTCTCCAGCTCCACCGCCACCTCAAGTGGGCTCTTGCCCTTGCCAAGCAGCTTGACAATGGTTGCCACCTGTTCCGGAGCCAGGAAATGGGCTGCAGCCGCTTCGCCGAGCCTTGTGGGCACGATGCCCTTCACCAGCCCCGATTTCTCCAGAGACGCGAGGGAGCTGTTCAGGTCATCCAGGCCCACGGTAAGGTTGTGCAACCGCTCCAGCTCATCTCTTGAGCGCGCTGCTACGGCATTGGCCAGCACTTCTTCTTGCTGCTGCGATTCCTCAAACTCTGGGGCCACATCTTCCATCTGGCCATTGAGCAGAGCGAGGGCCATCTCATCCTCTGACTCGCTTCGCCCGGAAGAGAAGCGGCGTCCCGGCTCGGCCAGAATGTAGACCAGGCCCTTGTCATGATAGCCGGGCCTGCCAGCCCTTCCAAGCATCTGATTGAACTCATGGACATTCAGCCACTCGATGCCCATGGCCAGAGATTCAAAGACCACCTGCGAAGCGGGAAAGTTCACGCCTGCCGCCAGGGCCGCTGTTGTTACCACGGTATGAATCTTGCCCTGGCCGAAGAGCTCTTCGATCTTCTTTCTCTCCGGGTACTGCAACCCGGCATGATAGGCTGCAGCTCCGGGAATGGCATCGGCCAGGTTGTAGCAGTTCTTCCGAGAGTTGGTGAAGATAATGGTCTGACCACGATAGCCCGTAGACGAAGTCAGGGCCTGCGCCTCCTTGGACAGCTGGCGCAGCAGCTTGCGCTTCTCAGGTCCGGTGGAGAAGATGAGATGCCGCTCGATGGGCACGGGCCGCACCTCATATTCGACTAAAGTTGCGCCCAGGCGTTTGGCCAGTGCAGCAGGGTTGCCCACCGTGGCGGAGAGAAAGATGAACTGGGCTTTGGGAGCGACGTTCCTTAGCCGGGCAATCATGCCTGCCAACCTATGCCCCCTATCCGCGTCCTCGAGCATATGCACCTCGTCGATGACCACTGTGCCGACTCGCCCCAGGCTCTTCTTGGTGCGAATCACCTGATCTATGCCCTCGTAAGTGCCGGCAATGATGTCGGCCTGAAGGCTCTGGGGAATATTACGCCCTTTCCCCAAGCGGATGCGGCTGACCCCTACGCGGATGGAGGTTTGAAAACCAAGCTCCCGGTAGGCACTGAGCTGATCGAACTTCTGATTGGCCAGGGCCACGAGTGGCACCAAGAAGAGCAGCTTTCCTTTGTTCTCTATCAGATTCTTGACCCCGGCCATCTCTCCGACCAGGCTCTTGCCCGTGGCTGTGGCCGAGACAACCAGCTGATTTCGTCCTTCCAGGAGGCCCGCCTTCACCGACCTTGATTGGACCGGCAAAAGCCCTTTCAGCCTTTTCTGAAGAAGCTCCCGGAGGGCCTTGGGCAGAGCAATGGACTCTAAAGGCAGGGTGGGCTCCTCCTTGCTTGCAGGGATGATGTCAAAGCGGGTCAGCTCCGGCTCCAGCCTCTGCAATGAGAGCAAGCCCACCACATCATCCAGGCATCGTCGCGTCTTCAAGATCCTGGCCAGATGGGCCTTTGCAGCCCTGCCGAGCTTGCGAAAGTCTGCCTCACGAAGCAGCTCGGCAGCCGCGCAGTTCTCGCAGATGCGTTTCCCCTTGTAAGTTATGGCGTTCTGCTCAACATAGGTGACTCTTCTCTGGCCGAGGCAATGATTGCAGACCTGCACAAACCGGTATCCTAGTTGGTAGGACTCCAGAAGCTCGATGAACTTCTTTTCCATTGGGCCGTCGCCGCGGGCAAGGTAAATCGCCCCTGCCTTGCGCAGCATTCGCATAGCATCCTCGGGAGGAAGAAATTTTTCAGCCTCTTCGCCCTTCTTAACCAGGAATTTGAAGGCCCTGGGCCCCTGTGGCATATCCTTTAGGCGCAGATATCCCTCAAAAAGAATCTTGCTGCCACTCTGAGGCAGCAGCAGTATGCGGGACCGATCCGCCTGAGCCAGAACCTGAAAAGTCATTCTTTAAAATATTATCCTGAAGTAAGGTCAATAAGCTCGTACTTCAGGCCCTCCGACTCCAGGCGCGTAAGAAGCCCCGGAATCTGCTCATCCACACTGACGATCACAGAGCTGATGCCATGATATGCCGCCTCTACTGCAAACTCTTTGGCTCCAAATATGATGTCCGGCTCGCGCCCCACTTTTCGCAGGGCTACCAATGCTTCGATGCCGAGACAGCCCACATTCTTCACTCTGGCCAGCTGAACCTTAAGTGCCGACAAATCGACCTTACCGGACCCTCCATTCTGCACTCGAGGCACCTTGCAGAGGATAATCTTCCCTTCCTCAAGGCTAATCAATCCCCGCAGGTCTGATACACCCACATCCTCTCCGGATAGCGCATCCGCAATGACCACACCGCTTGCCTCTATCCCTTCTTTTTTATCGGCATATAATAGGCCGCTGCGCATCTCCAGGGATACCCTCTCGCCTTCCGCCAGATCAGCCTGCGCGATGGCCGCCCAGACAGAGACATGGCTGATAATCTCTTCCATCACCACTCTTGCATAGCGCTTCAGTTCGGCTGCACTCTCCAGCAGCCACTCCACACCCTCTTTGGTGATGCGATAACGCATGCGTCCATCAGTGGTCACCAGTCCATCCGCTACCAGCTCCTTGATGTACTCGGATATGGCCTGGGGAGTTACACCCATACTCTCTGCTACCTCTTTTTGTCGAAGGTTAGGCTGATGGGCGGCTATTTCCACAAGAATCTGAAAACGAGAGCTTTCCCGTTTGCTCTGCAGGACATTGGCCATTAGAAATCCTCAACGTATGGCTCAATGCGCTGGCCTCTCACAGCCAGTCCCTCTGCTCTTTTAGCCACGCCGCGAATAAATATCTGGCTGAGTCCCAGCTCCCGTGAAAGATTGGATAGACTGTTATTACCGCCATTGACCATCTTCTGCAACTTCTCGATCACTGTGCGCAGTTCCTCATCGGACATGAAGGTGAGGCTGATCAGCTCACTTAGGTCTTCCATGGTAGCTCCGAAGTTGGCCTGCACCCGAGAGTACGTAGAATGATACTCTTTCTCGGGACTTTCGCCTGGCTGCGGCACCCTCCACTTGGTCTCGATTAGGCCGCTCTTGCGCAGCAGTGCCACGCTTCTGTGAACGCTTGCTTCGTCGCCGATAAGCGCTGCCAGCTCGCGCTCAGTATGCCATTCTCGACTCAATTCGTCAAAGATCTTCTTATGGACATCGGAGCCGAAGGCCTGCAACAAAGGGACCAGATCTGATGGATCGTTTATGATCCGCGTTCTTTTTCCCGTCACAAAGAACCTCACATTAGTTTTATCGCTCAAATTTGATAAAGCTTTTGAAGAACGACCTCTTCAAATCAGCCTTACAGTCTCCAGATTCATGGGCGCCATAGTTGGTATTCTGTACCTCTTGTAAATGGAGCTTGCCAGATCGAGGCAGTTACCCTCTTCGCCGTGGTTGGTGAGGACACGACCGGGCTTGGGATAGATGCGGCGCATGTATTCCATAAGCTGCTGGCGATCAGAGTGCCCGGAAAAGCCGTCCACCGTGGTTACATCCAGATTAATCTTCACGGTCTGGGTCTTGCCCTCAACGGATAGGGGCAATTCCTTCCATCCTTTCTGAATGCGCCTTCCCAAAGTTCCCTCTGCCTGGTATCCTACAATTACCAGCGTATTTCTCTCATCCGGGCCCAGGCGCTTTAGGTACTCCAGGACCGGCCCACCATTGAGCATACCGCTTGTCGCCAGTATCACGCAGGGCGGACCTTCGATTATCTCCGTCCTCTGCTTGGGTGTCTCCACCTTCACAAAACATTGGGCCAGGAATGGATTGATGCCTTTATGGAATATGAGGTCCCGAAGATCGTTATTAAGGTACTCGGGATAAGTGGTATGAATTGCGGTGGCCTCGTAGATCATACCGTCCAGACAGACAGGCACCTCATCAATGACCTTCTTTCGGATGGCTTCCTCCAGGACAACCATGACCTCTTGGCTGCGGCCCACAGAGAAGGCGGGAATGATGACTTTGCCGCCTTTGTTGATGGTCTCTTTGACCACGTTCATGAGAGCTATTTCCGCTTCTTTGCGGGAGGGTTGGATGCTGTTTGTTCCTCCATAGGTAGCCTCTGTCACCAGGGTTTCTAATCTTGGGAAATTACAGACAGCTGGATCGAAGAGCCGGGTTCGTTCGAACTTCTGGTCTCCGGTAAAGGCTACATTGTAGAGGCCGTCTCCGATATGAAAGTGGGCTATGGAGGAGCCCAGGATATGACCGGCATTGTGCATAGTCAACTTGGTATCGGGCGCTATATCGGTTACATCTCCGTAGTTGAGGGTGATGGTATGCTTGAGGGCCTCACGAACCATTGAAGAATCATAGGGCAGTCTTTTTCCCTCGCGCCCGGCAATCTCAATATAATCCAGCTGCAAAAGCACGGCCAAATCCCTGGTGGGCGGAGTGCAGTAAATCGGCCCTTCATAGCCGTATTTGTAGAGCATGGGAACCAGACCCGCATGGTCGAGGTGAGCATGCGTCAAGACCACGGCATCGATCTGATTTAGGGGATAGACCTCAGGCACATAGAGATATGGCGTTGCTGAGTCGTCAGATCCCACATTTACTCCGCAGTCGATGATAATTCGCGACTCGGGCGTGGAGAGAAGCATGCAGCTCCTTCCTACCTCGCGACAGCCTCCGAGGGTTGTGATCCGGATCCATTGATCCTTGGAAGCAATATCTCGGTGAATCTTCCGGCCCACCGTTCGCAAGATGCTCTTTCGTTCCGTCTGCACACTGCGCAGATAATCTTTGATGTTGGCGATGGTCGTCGAGCGTACCGGTGGAGTTCGGACCACTTTGGGTGTCCAGCCGATCAGCTTGGTAATCTCCCGAAGGGTTGCGCCGTGCCGACCAATAACCAGGCCCGGCTTTTCCGCCTCGATCTGCACCTCTCCTGTCTCGCCGTCAAAGTAATAGTTGGTGAGGACCGCTTCTTTGGGCACAACTTCCTGGATCTTGGCTATGGAAATCTCAGGTTCCGCCAATACCTTCAGGTCCGGACGCACCACGACGCGCTTGCGAAGCTCTTTGGCAAGGTTACGTATGATATCGCCATCGTCCGCCAGTTTCTTGGGGTCGTCGGTATAAATGACCAGCTCCGGACCCTCGAATTCCAGCCCCGTGACATTGATGTCCGGAGGCAGCTTGCTCTGCACCTTGCGTTTGAGCTCAAAAAGTACTTCTTCTACAGACAATAGAACACATCCAAAAAAGATTAGAGGAGCTTCATAATCTCTGAAAACTCCGGCTCGCCTACCTCCTGGTATTTATCTGTGATTCTGACGAGCTCGATTTTATCGCCTGAAGCGGAATCGCGCTTCATGGCATTATGGATTGCCCTGGCAGCCAGCACAGTTCCGTCTTCAATGCTTATGCCGGGCTTGTACATGGCTTCCAGCACGCCGTAGGCTATGGGAGATCCTGAACCGGTGGCCACGACCTTGCGCTCTTCGATCTGCCCGCCCAACGCATCGAGTGAATAGATCTTGGGGCCGTACCTGTCCACGCCACCCATGACAAGTTGGACCATGAATGGATAGTAGCGGCGTGAAGAGAGTATATTGGCAAGCATTGAGGTCACAGCTTTAACGGTCATGTTTTCGCCCCTTTGCATCTTGTAGAGCCTTGCCTCCACCTGAACCATTCTAACCAACGATTGGGCATCACCTACCGCTCCTGCCGTTGTCAGACCTACCAGGTCATCAATCTGATAAATCTTCTTAGCGGTGCTGCTGGCTATGAAGCTGCCCATGGTAGCACGGCTCTCCGATGCAAGGACTACACCTCCATCGCAGAGTACACCTACCGTAGTTGTACCTTTGAACACCTCGACCATCTAATTACCTCAACTAAAATCAGAAAACGGACATGATGCTTTTTACGTCTGCAATATAAATACTTTCCGCCGCCCCACCACCGCATCAGACTTTCGGAAATATGAAATATGATAGTGTGCAAGGTGCGAAATGTGATCGACCCTGCCGGCCTTGTCGCCTTTGTGCAAAAATACTACATCGACCCCGTAATCTACGATACCAGCTATAACCCTGTGGATACCATTACCTGGGCGATAATCCTGGGCCTGGCCATAATTGGCCTCTTGAAATTGCTGGGCCGCCTGAACATATTGATGGATGAGCGGCTGCTGCTCTCTACCCTGCCTTACATTCTGGCCGGTTCGAGCCTGCGGGTGATTGAAGACGCAAATCTGGTCGCTGCTCCCTGGAGATATCTTTTAATCACGCCTCTCATCTTCTTCCTGGTCTTTTTCATCACGGCTGCCTTCTTGATCATAACTCGAAAGATCTGGGGCGAGAAATTTCATGCAAAATATGCAGCAATCGGCTTTCTCTGGACCGTATTCAATCTGGCCGTTCTTTCCTCACTAGGACTTAAAAATGCCTGGGTCATAGCCGCCGTCTTCCTGGCTGGTTCTGCCCTCGCTGGAGGCATACTCTTTTGCGGGCGGCGTCTGTCTGCTCTCAAGTTCCTGGGGGAGAGATTCAATCAAATGGTCATCTACGCCCATATGCTGGATGCCAGCTCAACTTACATCGGTGTGGACTGGTTCTCCTACTACGAGAAGCACGTCGTTCCCACTTTTTTTATAAATTTGGTCGGCACCGCAGCAATTATGTTTCCTCTCAAGCTACTCGTTCTTCTGCCTGTGCTTTACATGATCGATAAATCAATGGCGGAGCCATCTCTGCGAAATCTCACCCGGCTGGCCCTGATCACCCTGGGACTGGCGCCGGCGGTCCGCAATACCCTGAGGCTGGCCCTGGGGGTATGAAATCAAATATGCTGGATCGGTGACATAATGCCGGAGCTAGAATACATAGACTTTATCTGAATTCTCCATCATATCCTTTATCAACATACCATAAAAATTGTCCGGAATTGTAATATCATCCTATCATCCTTTATGAGAAACCCCCTGGCCAAGGCATCCTCTTTGCAGACCACAGTCTCCTCAGTTTTTTTTTAGGTAAAGCTGATATGTTAAGCAAGTGGTATACGCCATCTCCTACGAGGTACAGCTTTGCATTCTTGGAAGAACTCATCGTCATGTGACCACTCCCGCCAATGAATTGGCGGGCATCTAGGCTGATGCCAAAGACTGTAATCCCAGTCTTGCAATATTCAGAGCAGCATTGAGATCTCGATCTATCGATAAGCCACAATAAGGACAATTGTGGATTCTGATGGATAGATCCTTTTTGACTATTTGACCACAGCCTGAGCACATCTGCGATGTATTAGCCGGGTTGACCAATATAACTTTTCTACCAGCATCTTCCGCTTTGTATGAAGTATATTGTATCAACTTATTCCAGCTTGCATCCAGGATGCATGTGGCAGGCTTACGATGGCGGCATGGAGCGCACCATATGCCTTCTCTGTGCCATAAGGCGCGGAATCTACCAAATATATAATATACTTCATAATAAAAAGCTCCTATCTCGTAATGGAGATTACTCTGTCGCTTTCAGCAATCATTTTCTGGAAATCGTGAAGGCTGGTTATTTTTATGGCCTCAGGATAATCTTTGGTGCTTTCAGGGCAATATCCTCTTGCCATTCCACATCTCGGACACGCCCTGATTATTGCGCCCCTATCTGCCAGATTCAAGAAAAGCTTTCCTGCATTGGGGAATTGCTGAGGATGCTGCCCTAGCTTGGGTATTTCATATATTCGCTTAAGATCTCACAAAGCATTTAATATGCCGTCGTGGCTTATTAAGTCCTTATTTAGAAGGAATGAATGATGCCCGATATAGTCCCCTCGCCTGATACCAATTATCTCATGGATCTGCTAAAGAGAATCATCAGTTTTAAGACCGTCGCCCCTCCTGGCAGCAATTATGAGGAGATCGTTGACTGGCTCGTCCCTATATTCCAGGAAATGGGCTTTATCACGCAAAAGATGGTGATGCCGCAGGAAGTCTTTCTTACAAGATGCAGCGACCGACGATTAGTGGGCGATCGCTACAACCTGCTTGCCGACCTTTCCGTGGGAGCGGAAAAGACGCTGGTGATCTATGCCCATCTGGATGTGGTGCCGGCTGAAGGTTCCTGGGATAGCGATCCCTTCCAGGCAGTGGTAAAGAATGCCAGAGTCTATGGGCGGGGCGTCTCCGACTGCAAGGGGTCGATTGCCGCCTTAATTGCTGCTTTGAAAGCGCTCTTGGAAAGCGGCAAGCCCAAGTACAATCTCTCAGTTCTCTTAACCACTGATGAAGAGGTAGGCGGCTACTCCGGCCTGTGCTATCTCACCGATTTGGGATTGGTAAAAGGAGATCTGATGCTCTGCATGGACGGCTTTTCTGATGATGTGGTGATAGGCAGCAACGGCATCATACACTGGGATTTGGTAGTCCATGGCAAGTCAGTGCACAGCGGCTCCAGTTTCCTAGGAGTAAATGCGGTAGAAAGGTCTATACCCATCATGAACGCGCTCATGGATCTTAAGAAGGTGGTACAGGCCAGACGTTCTCTTTTGCCAGCCAGCTCCGCCCTGGAAGCCGTTGGAAAGAAGAACCTCATGCCCATCTTCAATATTACTATGATCAATGGGGGCATCAAGGAGAACATTGTGCCGGATAGGTGCAATCTGCGCGGCGACCGACGGGTGATACCGGAAGAGAGCATGGATGAGGCCATGGAGGAGATAGAGAGGACACTGAAACTTTTAGATGTCGACTTTGATATCAAGTTCTATCCCGGCTATCCGCCGATGAGTGTCAACCCGGATCACCCCTGGGTCTGGGAGGTGAGGGAGGCAGTAAAGAGAGGCATGGGCTTCTTCCCCCGGCTCTCCGGAGCGCAGGGAAGCCTTGATCAGGCCTATGCCACAGAGAAGACCGGCATTCCCACCTGTGTCTTTGGGGTGGGCCGGCAGCTGGAGAGCAATATCCACGGCCTAAACGAGAATGTTCGCGTAGCAGACCTGAATGGATTCGCGAGATTTTTAATCGAACTCCTGCGGGCCGAAGCAAAGAAATCAAACCACTCGTGATCGAAAACAAATGATATGAAGGTAATATCCGTAGTAGGAACTAAGAAAACAGGCAAGACCACATTGGCAGCCGCCCTGGTAGCGTCCCTGGCCAAACATGGCAAGGTGGGCACTATCAAGAACATGGCCGGTCATGATGTGGACCGGGGCGACACCAAGCGCCACTATGATGCCGGAGCGGACGAGGTCATTGGTCTGGGCAACGCCCGTCTAAAGGTAACCCGCGAGAGAGGCGATCTTGATTCGTCCCTGGCCGAACTGGAACAGGACGGGATGGACTACGTTGTGGTAGAGGGCTTCAAACACAGCAGTCTTCCCAAGATCGTCATGGCCGATATCGAGGTGACCAATGCAGTGCGAAGGGTGACGCTGGCAGAGGTTGATGAGGCGCTGGTGGATGAGCTGGCGCAGGCTGTGAGAGAAATGGAGGACTATCGCGCCCTTGAGAGATGAAGCCTGTCGGAGAGAAAACTTAAACATGAGAAGCTTCATCTAACATTTCGTAGGAGATGAATTTAAATGGCTGATTGCGAACTATGTACCCGTGCTCGACCGCTGCTCTTTCCCATTAAGGCTCCCGTCCACAACCTCACTTATCCTGAGGGTGCGTACAAAGGCGTATGCGACATCTGTCTGGAGCATCTGGAGAAGGGCTGGCAGGAGCGCTTCGGGGCTAAGCCCGAGGACAAGAAATAATAAAATTTTAAGACATTTTTTTCACAATCGCGCAGAGCCTGTAGAATAGCTTCGGCTTTTGCTCAGGATGGCAGATCATGAGGATGCAAAAGGAGGAGAAGGTCGTTCTGGTGTTGCTTCTCATGGCCCTGGGATCTCTGGCTGTGGCCTTCTGGGCCTTTGGCACTGAAAATGGTGATCGGGAGAGTTCTTCTGATTCTTTATCCCAAAAGGATGACAGTCTTTGCGTGGAAGGACTGATTTTAGAGATTAAACCCACCAAGAGTGGTGACAACCTGATACTCATGCTGGACGCAACAGATCTTCCCATTTTTATACCAGCCAGTGCTGGCGCTAAGGAGCTTCAATCTAGGATCCGAGCTGGAGATCGCGTTACTATCAGAGGGACTCTCTCGACCTTTGGGGGCAGCGAAGAGTTAGTAGTATCCAGGCAGGCAGATATCCAGGTGCTGACGGCATGAAGATCATAACCCTTCTCACCGACTTTGGCTCATTTTACCCGGCGCAGATGAAAGGGGTGATCCTCACCCGTCTGGCGGATAAAGCCCAGGACATAACTTTTGTGGACATTGCCCACGACATCCCGCCCCAGGATGTGCGTGCCGGTGCTTTTGCGCTGCTCTCTTCAGTGCGCTACTTTCCTCGCGGCAGCATTCACATCTGTGTGGTCGATCCCGGTGTGGGCACTGACAGGATGGGCCTGGTGGTGGAGAGCGGCGGGCAGATCTTCGTGGGACCGGACAACGGCCTGCTCATACCGGCAGCACAGAGCGTTGCAGCGCCGGGCAATCCTCTCCAAGCCTACAAGATCGCCATTTCACAAGAGATACTGGGCGCTGGCTTAGGTTCAGGATTAGGCTCTATCTCGAATACCTTCCACGGCAGGGACATCTTCGCTCCAGTCGTCGCCCTGCTGGCTTCGGGCAAGAGTCCTGCTGCCATGGGCCCTAAAGTGCGTCCCAAAGACCTGAATTTCGCAGCAGCTAAGAAAACGGATAAGGGATGGCAGGCCACGGTCATCTATGTGGACCGCTTCGGCAACCTTATACTGAATATGCGAAATCTTCCCGCCACTCCTGTCAGCCTGAAGGGAATAAAGTTGAAGCCCGTAAGGACCTATGCCCAGGCGCGCAGGATCGAACCGCTTATAACCCAGGGAAGTCATGGCTATGCAGAAATTGCGGTCAACCAGGGAAATGCCGCCGAGGCGTTCTGCCTCAAGGCCGGGGACCGCATCGAGCTGGAGGAGATTTGAGTTGTTTGGAATTGAGTTTGTGCCCGATGAATCGGTTTTGAAGATCGGCTATATGGCAAAGTTGGCAGAGGATGCCGGATTTAAGAATATCTGGATCACAGATCACTACAATAACCGAGACGTTTGGACCACTCTGGCTGTGCTGTCGATGATGACCAATAAGATCTCGCTGGGAACGGGCGTCACCAATCCCTACACCAGGAATACAGCCATCATATCCTCGTCCATCGCCTCCATAAACGAGCTGTCCGGCGGCCGGGCCATCCTGGGAATAGGCCCCGGAGACAAAGCCACCTTCGAGAAGATGGGCATAGACTGGGACAAGCCACTCACCCGCGTCAAGGAATCAGTTCAGGCCATTCGCGCTTTCCTCTCCCGCGAGCAGGTAAATATTGCAGGCTTCAAAGGAGCGCAGATGGCCTTTGCCACCAGCAAGATCCCTATTTACATCGGAGCTCAAGGACCAAAGATGCTGGAGTTGGCCGGAGCCATAGCAGATGGCGTGCTCATCAATGCCTCCCATCCCGATGACTTCAAATTCGCTGTGCCCATGATCAGGCAAGGGGCTGAAAAGGCTGGCCGAAGACCTGATGATGTGCAGGTCTGTGCTTATGCCAGCTTCAGTGCTGATAAAGATCCGGCCAAAGCCGTTAATGCCTCCAAGATAGTGGTGGCCTTCATCGTGGCCGGCTCGCCTGGGAATGTGCTGGAAAGGCACGGAATCGGTATGGATGAAGCGAAGACTATCTCTGAGGCTATTGCTAAATACGACTTTAAGACTGCTATGGCGGCAGTAACTGCTAAAATGACTGAGGCCTTCTCAGTCTCTGGTGCGCCGGTGGACTGCCGGGCAAGGGTTGATGAGCTTCTCAAGACCGGCGTCACCCAGATAGTGGTCGGCTCGCCCATTGGCCCCAATAAAGAGAGCGCCATCAAGCTAATTGGAAAACAGGTTATCGGTAAGTAGGCGATAGGCAAGCTAGGCAGGGGGATTTGTTGATCAAACGGGCTCTCTACATTGGGCGCTTCCAGCCTTATCACCTGGGACACCAGGCGGTTTTGGAGAAGATCGGTCGGGAGGTGGATGAGATTGTGATAGTAATCGGCAGTGCCCAGGAGAGCCATACTCCTGAGAATCCTTTTACCGGTGGCGAGAGGATGGAGATGATCTATGCGGCTTTAGACGAAAGTGATCTGAGGGAGCGCTGCGTCGTCACTCCTTTGCAGGATATAAAGCGAAACTGCGTATGGGCTTCTCACCTGCGATCCATGGTGCCTCGATTTGATGTGGTCTATTCCAATAATCCTCTGGTGGTCCAGCTCATGTCCGAAGCCAGCATAGAGATAAGAAGGTCGCCCATGTACCAGAGGGAGCAATATTCCGGAACAGCTATTCGCAAGCTGATGAGAGAAAACGGCGAATGGTCCGGGCTGGTGCCGGATGCGGTAGCGGCATTCATCAAGGAGATAGGTGGCTTAGAGCGTCTGATTTCCGTATCCAAGAGCGACAGCGATTGAAATCGGAATTTGCCGGCTTACCAAAGAGCAGGATCAAACTCGCTTGGCGTATTGTTCTTGATCACAGCAAAGCCAGCCTCGACGATCATTTTATTAAAGCTATGCTTGCCAGATCATCTCTATCCAGGAATACTACGACATTGAGAAGCCGCTCCATGGCAAACTCCCTAGCATGAACTTCCTCGATGGTTCCCATCTCAGGGCTTTTTACCTGGGATAAGGTGACAAGGCCATAGTCCTTGTCTAAGGTGAGCACTATTCGACGATCCTTCTCTGCAATCCCAAGGATATCCTCATCTGCTGTTTGAGGTAAAGACTCGCAGATCGACAGGATTTCGTGCCCATTTTTCCTCAATGATGCAACTGCCTGGAGAGGTACATTCTCATCTGCAACAAACCGCATCAAATGCCTTCTTGCAGAACTTTGATCGGATAGACCCTCTCAGATTTTAGCAGGGCACTGGCATAGCAGAGACACGTCTGAATATCTTCATGGGTCAACCTGGGGTAATTTTTCGATATCTCAACCTCAGACCAGCCGTTCGCCAGGAGGTCAAGGATAAATTCAACTGCCAGGCGTGTTCCCTTGATCACCGGTTTTCCTGTGAGAATTCTGGGGTCGGAGACAATGCGCTCTTGCCAGTTCATAGTATTATTATATGACATATATCCTTAATATACCTCTGCTTTAACCAGCCTTCACATCTCATTCATCCTAAAACAAAAATACTAGTATCACCTTCTACTTCCCGAGGTCCTTTTCAAATGCCCCGCATCATCCTCTCCGAGCGCGGCTCGTTCATCGGCAAGTTCGGCGAGCAGTTTCGCATTACCCGCAAGGACGAGCCGGAGGTGCTGATCCCCGCCCGGAAGGTGGAACAGATCCTGGTTCTGGGCAGCGGCATCTCCGTCTCCTCTGATGCCATCGAGATAGATGAGTAATTACTTATCACTCAACAGCATATTATCAATATTTAGGTGATTACTATGAATTTCGAACACGTCGCAGGAAAAGATAAAGGCATGATCAGGCTCTTTGCCCTGAGCACTTGCATCTGGTGCAAGAAGACCAGGGAGCTCCTATCATCTATGGGCGTGGCCTTTGACTACATTTATGTTGACCTATTAAAAGGAGGGGAGAGAGCCGAGGCAGTAGCCGCGGTTAAGAAATACAATCCAAGCCTCTCTTTTCCAACGCTTGTCATTGGCGAGAAATCAATTGTAGGATTGAAGGAAAAAGAGATCAAGGAGGCGCTTAGCTGATGGCAGAGGATTTTATTGAGCCTGCCCGAGAGGAAGTAGACAGACTAATCTCTCGCCTGGATAAAGATGCCAAACAGGGTGGATACAATCTCAATCCAGATGCTGATTTTGTGAGAGGTCTGGTGAAAGGTCTTCTCATAAACGAGAGGCGATACGGTTACCGTGCCTGTCCCTGTCGCCTGGCTTCCGGTGATAAAGCTGAGGACCTGGATCTCATCTGCCCCTGCGACTACAGAGATGCAGATATCACTGAATTTGGTGCCTGCTACTGTGCGCTTTATGTCTCCAAAGCTGTGATGAAAGGCGAGAAGGAGCTTTCTTCTATTCCGGAGAGAAGGCTTCCCCCTGAGGAGAGAGAGAAGCAGTGCCAAGAGAAAAAAGCATCTGAGGAGGCACTGGGCACCGATATCGCAAATGCGGCCTTCAAGCTATCCCTCCCTGTGTGGAGATGCACTGTCTGCGGTTATCTCTGTGCCCGAGAAGGTCCTCCTGAGGTCTGCCCCATCTGCAAGGTCGGCAAGGAGAGATTTGAGCGGTTTATTTGATATTTTATGATAGATGGCATGAAACTCAATGAGCCTTTCTGGAGAATACGGAGGACGATCTATGACTGCCAATAAAAAGGCCGAGCTTAAGGTTGCCGGCATGGTTTGCGCCGCCTGCACGGCAGCTATTGAAAAGGCCTTGTGCAATTTGGACGGAGTAGCATCGGCTAGGGTAAACCTGGGAACAGAGATTGCATCAGTCGAATACAATCCGGATAAGCTGCGCCTTGCTGATCTGGAAAAGGCGATCCGAGATGTCGGCTACGATGTAATCGATGAAAAGGTCGCGCTCAAGATCGGCGGCATGGTCTGCGCCATGTGCGTGGGGGCACTGGAGATCGCCCTC
>JAQTYS010000030.1 GCA_028688175.1 Methanothrix sp.
CAGGAAGCAATCTGCAGAGGATGAGCGGCCATAGCCCGGTAAGAATGCAGCTTCTCCTCACAGGTCTTTAGAGCCAGAGCACAGTTCTCAGCCCGATATTCAATATCGGCTAAGGTTAGATAGGCCAGCCAGAGGCTGCCATTGGCTTCGCCGTAATCCTCAGGAGAGTCCTCCAGGGCAAAGACCTCTAAAGCCTTTTGAGCCGCCAGGATGGCCTTCATGCAATTGCCGGTTTTGTCCACCTTCTGGCTCAGTGTGAGATAGACATTGGCCAGATTATTTTGAGCGGTTGCATAAAGCCTGGGATGCTCCTCTGGAGAATAGATATGCAGAGCATTGTTGTAAGATGCCAGTGCCAGCCGACAGTTTTCCAGGAAGCAGTGCTCGCCCTCTCCGTGCTCGCATTCTTCCTCTTTCGCGTTCTGCCCATCATTCACTGCTTCATCTTCTTCGGCTATTGCTAGGTATGCATTTCCTAAATTATTCTGCGTAGCAGCCCAGGCCAGTGGATGCTCCTTCTCGGTTCTGTAGATCAGCGCCTCCCGGCAAGCATCCAGAGCCATTCGGCAGTTTTCTGCTCGATCTTCGGTCTCGGAGAGGGAGAGATAGGCTATGGCCAGATTGTTCTTCATAGCTGCGTATTGTATGGGGTTATGCACCTGAGAATAGACTTGGATGGCTTCCAGGTAAGCGAAAATGGCTTCTTGGCAGCATTTTGCATGATCAGCTGCATTTGCAGACTGTGCCAGGGTCAGATAGCTGCTGCCCAGGTTGGCCATGGATGCTGCAAATTGCCAGGGGCTGTCTTTTAGGTTATAGACGCGTAGCGCAGCTTTGCAGGCTTCTACTGCCTTTTTGCCGTTTTCCTGTTGGCTTTCCAGCTCCGCCAGCTTTCGATAGCAACTTCCCAGCTCATTTTGAAGGGAGGCATATTCATCAGGATCTGCAGTTAGAGTAAAGGAGTGCAGGGCATCTTCGGAGCATTGGGCGGCCTGCTTGAGGTTTTTGGCTCGATTTTTGTAATCAGCCAATGCAACATAGACAGAGCCCAGGCTGCTCATGACTTTGGCGCGAGGAATTGGATGGCTCTTGGGCGTAAATACGAGCAGAGCTTCTTCATAGGCGGCGATGGCGCGCTCGCAGCGTGACATATCATTTTTTTGTCTGATAATCTCCAGGCAATTGTCGCCTATCCTTTTTTGCATATTGGCGCGCTGCACCTGGTCCATCTCGAAGGCCAGCATCTTCTCGTATACGATCAGGGCCTTTTCATATTTCTGCTCAACAATTGCCTATTCGCCTCCTTTTAGTTTTGGATACAAATACAGATGGGATTCGCCGCTACTTCTAATCTTCGCCCATCCCAATAAGACCAGCAGTATCAAAAAATTTCAGTATTTTTCTCATTTACTTAGTTAAAATACCGAAAGTGTTAAATCCTATGAAGGCAGAAAGTATATTGGAAAAGGAAATTATCATCAACAATAATGTTGATAAGTGTTCTGCCAAAATTAGGAGAGTTCAGGTCCTATACCTCCTTCCTGAACCTCTCCCACCTCATTATATACGCATTATATTAAGTATGGAATGGTCGAATGCCCCTTGAATATATTTTCCTGTAAAATTTAAAAATCATTTAATTATCACGACGTCCAGGAGGAGCAGGATAGCTCCTAAAAAACCTAGGATGGTAATTATGGTCTCCGTATTTATCTCTGGGTTATGCACGGGCCATGCGCTAAGCTGATCTAGAATATATAGTTTTCCGGATATGGGAGTTTTCAGGCGCGTTTGAGGTCTTCCACCCAGAGCATTCGATCGATCAGGGGGCTATTGCTAAGGGCCTGGAAGAATTTGCCATCGGCAGTTACCATGCGTCCATCCAGCGCCTCAGCGAGAGCCAGGTAAAGGCAATCGTAGACACTGCGTTTGGTCTCGATTGCTAGATGAAATGCCTCCTCTCGAAAATTCAATGATGGATATGATCGGATAGGAAATTGGAGTATTTTATTATGGATATCAAATCCTTCATCCTCAGATAAGATACCTCTGCGAATCAACTTGCATAGGACGCTATCTACCTCTAAAAAGAGAAGATCTGGTGCATGAAGCTCATAATTTTTACTTAGTAGTTCAAGAGCATCATTGGCATTATCTTCTGCAATGAACCATTTTGCAGCCACGCTAGCATCAACTACAACGATCATCGCTCCCGATCCTCGCGGATAAGCTCCGCGGAATCTGGAAACGTTCTACCTTTCAGTCTCTCTCGAATATTAAGGGCAATTTGGCGAGCCTGAGTTATGTCTACCTTGGCTGATTGCTCCAGAATATGGCGAACCTCCGCCTCCAGGGAGCGATCATTATCCTGAGCGCGCATTTTCAGTCGAGTCACAACATCGTCGTCGAGATTTCTAACGATAATCTGGGCCATAATGCCTCCTTTGATAGCTTAATGATAGCATGAAAGTATAAGATCATTTGGATGGGATACGGAAGTCATCTGGATATCGATAAGCAGCAGACTTAGCGTATCAGAATAGAGATTGGATAATTAAAATATAAAAAGAAAATATAATGGCGCTGGGGCTAGAAGCCCTAGACCCCACCTAAATAACCATCGCCTGTAATTTTTCCTGTCTCGCTATCCTGATACGATTTGATTGCGCCAGCGGGTAGTAGATTTATATCATTCGTGGTGTACTTTGACCCGCCAGCCTTATTCGATCCATCAATCGCATGCACCATGCCACCCTGGGTGGTGTTATTGGCGAGGAGGTAAGGCTTGGAAAGATCCACCGGACCCGTCACCTTCTGCATGATCATGTTTGGATCCTCTCCGAAGATGGCCCGTACCCAGGCATTCCACTGATCTATCAGGGCGTTGAAGGTTGTGGCATCTCCGCCTTGCACGTACTTCTCATGCGCTTCACCGAGTTGGTAGGACAGGCGCAGGCCGTTTATTATGGCCTGCTGCTGGTCGGTGTAATCTGCGGCCATAGTTAGGCCCACTATGCATAATAATATAGCAATATACTTCATCAATCTCTCACTCTCCTTTTATTATCACATTGTTCGAACTGCCTCTTTGGCCTGGTTCTTCGAGCACTCTAGCGGAAGATCGAAGGCAATACGTAGTTTGAACTGCTGGCGTCATTTGCAATGGCATTGCCTCTGTCCACATAGACCGGCTTTCCCGTGTAGGAATCAATGTAGAAATACTTGATCTCCCCGGTACTGGGAATCTTGTAGGCATAAATCGACCTTCCTGTGAAGGGATCCGTCTCAACCTCGCCTATCCAGCCCTCTGAATAATTAAAGGACTTCCAGGTAGCAAATGGATCATCCACCAGCTTTCCATTCTTAATCAGGCTTCCCTTAGGTGCAGTTCCCCAGTTCCACAGGCTGTTATTGCCACTGCTGTTATCGGAAGATGGTGCTGTATCATTGGCCTTTAAGGTGCCAATCACACTCCTGCCATATTCTCCACCAACACTCTGGAAACGGCTAGTATCCTGGGCATGGCAATCCACCGCCAAGAGACAAGCTATTAGTACTATCATTACTGCCAATGCAGTCTTCATACCAAACCCCACCTTTATGACATTAAACCAGATCCATAAAAGGCTTTCGAGTGTTTAGCTGAAGATGGGCGGCAGAGATGATTTCTTTTGCTCCACATATTGGCCGGAAACAGGCCCATAGCTGGCATAGGTCGGCACTCCCGTTTCAGGATTAAAGTAGACGTAGACAGTCTTTCCCGACTTGGAATCAATGTACGTATAGTAAGACTGGCCGTTGATCGGGTCTACATAAGTCGTAACCGGTTCGCCCGTTTGAGGATCTGTATAGGTATAAGAAGGAGATGCAGTGCCGTATGGGTCTACGAAAGAGTCTCCCAGCCAATTCTTGACAACATTGAGCGTTTTCATGGTATATGCAGGATCGCCGATCAGGTTGCCATCAACCACCTTGGTTCCCTTGGGCGAACTTCCCCAGCTCCACAGGCTGCCATTATTGCTGCTTGTTGCCGTCTGCTGTGTATCACTGGATTTTATGGTGCTGATCATCTTTTTGCCGAAATCCCCGCCCACACTCTGGAAACGGCTTGTGTCCTGGGCATAGCAGCCCACTGCCAGTAGGCATACTACCAGCACTACTACTGCCAATGCAGTCTTCATACCAAACCCCACGGGAAAAAGAAAGCGGGGGAAAAATAAAAGCCTTTCGCGTGTTTGGATTAATTTTCTTTTTTTGCGATTCTTTCCTCATATTATAACCTGGTCCACGGCTCATTCTGGCTATAGGCCGCCTGACCTGCCATTTTGCCCACCAGGAGATTGATGAGATCGATAGGGGCTGCGCTGGCATGAACCTCATTTCCCGTCATGGGATCAATGTAGGCATAGACCAGATTGCCGGTCTTGGCATCAGGATAGGTGGAATAGGTAAAGAATGGTTTTGACGTAGTAGGATTGAGAAATCGGTAGATCTTTTTTCCAGTCAGCGGATCGGAGTAGGTCTCCATGGGAAGACCGGTATCAGGGTCTGTGTAGGTCTCGCCCAGCCAGTTGCTGGAGAGATTTAAAAGCGGCCGGAGATAATAGGGATCGGTTACCAGATTGCCGTCAACTATCTTGCTGCCCAGAGGCGCATTGCCCCAGTTCCATAAGTCACTGCCGTTATCTTCATTTTTGATCACGGGGCCGGATTTGGCATTCGTTTCCTGGAAATCCTTTATCCATTTCTGAGCAAATTCACCACTAACGCTCTGGAATTGCGGAGGCGTGCTCTGGCTGCTTGCCACCGCCAGGAAAAGATATAAAAAACAAAGTACCAATGAAGCATTCAGAATAATAGTAGCTGCATATCTAATTCTTATGCGATTTTTCATACAATTCCTCATTCAATCTTTCTGGCCGCAACCTCAATGGCCCGGATGACACTGTCTCTGGGAATTATGGTAGCCACGGGAATGGAGAGCAGCTTCTCTACCGTTGGGCTGACGATGGGGGCGCAGACCAGGGCTGAGGCCCCGTCTCTCTCCGCTCTTATGGCAGCGATGATGGCCTCCTCGATGGTGGTGGCCGAATACTCTCGTAAGGTTAGCATCTTGTCCCCTATCTTCATCTTTTTCTCGCTGATCTTATCAAGAACCGGCCGGGCGGCAATTATGGCGATGAAATTTCCTTCCGAGCCTTCCAGCTGGCGAATCGTCTTCACAATCTGGCGGAGCGTGGTGATATTTGGGTCTCTGTGGCCGGAGAGGATCTTGTAGAGGGTGCTTTGGGGAATTGTTGATACCTTGGAAAATTCCCGAGCGGAAAGCCCCAGTTCCCTGAAGACCTCTCTCAAGGTTTCTCGCAGCCTCTCATCCGACTGGAAAGCGGCCCTCATCACCCGTTCCACATTTGGCATACTATTGGATAATGCAGAGCAAATATTTCTACTTTTGGGTAGAGGGATTATACCTCCGGCAAAACATTAATATCCAGGATGGAGCGCATTTGGACTAATGGTACTCTTCTTGCCATCTATTTTCACAATTAGGACAAAATTTGTCCCCAAATAGAAAACGTTATATTCTCCATTTGGAGAAGTTGCCTTTATGGGCGAATATCAGCTTCGATGTGTGAGCGATGGATCGGTGCAGCCTCCTTATTCCTTGAGCTGTCCCCATGACAGTTCGCTTCTGCGCGCCGATTACCAGGCCAGGCAAATTGAGCCGAAGAACCTGCCCGGCATCTGGCGCTTCCTGGACTGGCTTCCTGTGCATGGAATCATAGCAGAGGCAGAAGGGGCACCAGTGACCTACAAGAGCCGCAACCTGGCCAGGGAACTGGACCTGGAAAACCTTTACATCAGCTTCAACGGATACTGGCCGGAGCGCGGCGCAAAGATGCCCACCTGCAGCTTCAAAGATCTGGAGGCTGCGCCTACCATGCAAAGGCTCCAGGAGCGGGGGGACAACCCAACACTGGTAGTGGCTTCTGCCGGCAACACCGCTCGCGCCTTTGCCCATGTATCCTTAATCACCGGCCAGCCGCTGATTCTCTTTGTGCCGGAAAAAGCCCAGGACAGAATGTGGACCGCTGCCAGGGCAAGCGCTGCGGAAAGCAGAGGTAGCGGGCAGGTGAAACTGATAGCTGTGCAGGGCGATTACTACGATGCCATTTCCATAGCTGAAAAGGTGCAATCTCTGCCCGGCTTTGCGCCGGAAGGGGGAGCGAGAAACATCGCCAGGCGGGACGGAATGGGCAGCGTGATGCTCGACGCCGCTCTCGCGCTTGGAAAAATCCCCAAGCACTACTTCCAAGCAGTAGGAAGCGGGACGGGCGGCATATCCGCCTGGGAGGCGGCACTTCGCCTCAAGGCAGATGGCCGCTTCGGCTCTTACCTTCCAAGGCTGCATTTGGCCCAGAATCTTCCCAACGCGCCCATTTTCTGTGCCTGGAAGGGAAAAGAGGCAGAGCCTGTGTGCAGCAATATGTTCGATGATGTTCTCTTCAATCGCAAACCACCCTATGCCATACCGGGCGGCGTAAGAGACGCGCTGGAAGAAACTGGCGGCGAGGTCTACGGCGTCACAGACCAGCAGGCAGCAGAGGCCAAGAAGCTCTTTGAGCAGTCTGAAGAGATCGACATTCTCAATGCTCCGGCAATCGCCGTGGCAGCGCTAGAGCAGGCGGTAGCATCCGGCAGCATTTCGTCTAAAGATATCATTCTTCTCAATATCACAGGCGGCGGCAGGGCCAGGATCAAAGAGGATCATACTCTGCAAATGATCAGGCCGCAAATCACCGTCTCCCACTGGAGCCAAGCAGTACAATTTCTGGAGGGCAAGAGATGAGCCAGACAAACAGCCAGACTATCAGTCAGATTATTAGCCAGACGAATATTAATTCCATTAGTTCTGAAATTAAGCCCCTGACATTAACAGTTCAGGGTGGCGTTGACAAGGAAGGCCATCCCGATGACGTATCCGAGATTGAGATAGCTCCCGGTGAGATAATCGGAATAGTAGGACCCACGGGCTCAGGCAAGAGCACTCTTATTGCCGATATTGAGCAATTCGCCTATGGAGACACGCCTTCGGGCAGAAGGATTCTCATAAATAACCAGGCGCCTGCGGCAGAGCTGCGCAGTGATCCCAGGAGGAAGCTGGTGGCCCAGCTCTCCCAGAATATGCATTTTCTGGCAGATATGTCTGTAGGCGAGTTTTTGCGAATGCATGCCAAATCACGAGGCAAGGACCCGAGGCTGGCAGAGAAGGTCATAGCTCTGGCCAACACCTTGACTGGAGAGCCGGTCAATCCCGCCTTTCAGCTGACCATTCTCAGCGGCGGCCAATCACGGGCTCTGATGGTTGCGGACATTGCCGTCATCAGCGACTCGCCCATAGTGCTCATCGATGAGATTGAAAATGCCGGAATAAAGAAGCAAGAGGCGCTTCGCCTTTTGGCCGGAGAAGGAAAGATCGTAGTAGTGGTAACTCATGATCCCATGCTGGCACTCATGGCAATGCGTCGCATAGTGATGAAGAATGGAGGCATGACCAAGGTGATCAGCACCAACGAGGATGAGCAGAGGGTCTTTAGGGATGTGGAGCGGCTGGACGGCTGGCTTACGGCGCTGCGCGAGACCATTCGCCAGGGCGAGGTAGTAGCTTGAAGATGGTGGTGGTGGCAGGCACGCCTGGCTCAGGCAAGACCTCGGTGCTCATGCATGCCGTTAAGGACTTGCTGCGGGCCGGACACACTCCTGCTGTAGTCAAGATCGACTGCATGTGGACTGAGGATGATGCCCGCTTCAAGCGCTTGCAGGTGCCTGTAGCTGTGGGCCTGGCCAAGGATATGTGCCCGGACCACTACGCCATCTACAACTTCGATGAGATGCTAGCGTGGGCTGCGGCCCAGGGGGCGGACATCATGCTCAATGAGACTGCCGGGCTGTGCCTGCGTTGCGCTCCTTATCCTGACAAGGCTCTGGCCATCTGTGTGATCGATGTCACCACGGGCCCCAACAGCCCCCTCAAGGTTGGGCCGCTTCTCACCACTGCTGACGCGGCGGTTATGACCAAGGGCGATCTCGTCTCCCAGGCGGAGAGGGAGGTCTTCCGGGAGCGCATCCTGGAGGCCAATCCCGGCTGCCGGATCATTGAGGCCAACGGGCTCTCAGGCAAGGGCTCGGCAGAGCTGGCCCAGCTCATGGCCGGCTGGCCGGATATTGAAGGGGAGATGGTCTTGCGGCACAATCCGCCTCTGGCCATCTGCACGCTATGCACGGGGGAGCTACGTATCGCCAAGGAGCATCACCGGGGAGTTTTGCGCCATTTGGACGGCTTTATGGAGTACACTGGTGAGTGAGGAGAAAAAAATGTTGCAGATCGAGAAGCTCCTGCCGGGCTACAACTGCGGGGAGTGCGGCCTATCCAGTTGTCGGGAGTTTGCCGCCAAGCTGGTGGACGTGGCGGGGCTGGAAAGGTGCACCATTCTCAAGCAGGAGAGATTCAAAGGGCGGGCCGAGCAGATCGCCGCGCTCCTGGCCTGCTCAGAGAAGACGGAGGATATCATCGGCGTCCTGGATGGCCTGCGGGCTGACTTTGCCTTGGCGCCGCTGGCCGGCGAGCCCTCCTGCCGGGAAGATCTGCATCCCTTCAATCCCGAGGCGCGGCCAAAAGAGGGCGAGATCTTCCGCTACCGGCCTTTGGGCTGCCCAATCACCCATTTTGCCAGGGTGCTCAAGAATGACCGGGGAATTGTCACTGTGCATCTGGTGGGGCCGGTGCATCTGCTGCAAGGTCTGCCAGCGCCTGAGGACATCGGCATCTGCCTGGTGGCCGCCTTCGAGGGGACGGTGAGCCGGGGCAGGAGGCCGGAGGTGGGGGAGACGGTGCGATTCCTGCCCGAGCACTGCATGATGCAAAAGGTGCACTCGGGAGTGGTGGTGCACTCCGAGGGGGCGATGGTGAGGATCGAGGGGATAGATTTGAAGGTGTGGTAGAGGGAACGTGAGTTCTTCAGCTACATGAGGAATGCAAGAACCTTTATCGATGCATCGAAAACTGCTATCACGTCCGCGATTCTGCCCAGCCATTCGAATCCTGCCGATGGCTTAAGGCCATCTAGCTTCTTTAGAACGACTTGATTGTCTTCTTTCGTTGCCTTTGTCTTTAGGATTTCTTCAAGCTCGAATACTTTAGCCTCAATAAGATTGCCAAGTGCAATTTGAACCTCATTTGGAGGAGATGGGTGCTTTGAAATGCTCTTGGAATTTAAAGCGGAGTTTTTTTCCATATCAACTATTTTGTTCAGTTCGGTTCTTACCGCCCACAAATTAGCTACGATATTACCAGATCCAATTTTTATCTTTGAGAGGTCAAATATTATCATATTCAGTTTCTTATCCATTGATTTTATGTCGCTATGCATCTCCTCCAGCTTGATGGCAATAGCTGATTCATGAGTAGCCATCTCGATATTTGGCTGAAGATAGATTAGCGCCCGATCAATCGCAGATAGTTTGCCTGAAAGCTCATGTTCGACTTCGATCTCATTGACTATTTCACAAGTACGTCCTCGTTTATCATCGGGTAAGAGTCTGCAAAACTCCTTGAGACTTGATGCGATACTTATGCAACTCTTAAAACTGTTTATGGGATCTTCAGAAGAGAGTCTTTTTGCCTCTCGGTTTATCTCTGCGCCGGGAACTTCGTAAATCGTTCCCGACCCGCGGGTCACCTGGCAGATCTCCCTGGCCGCCTTTTGGATGCCGGCGATTGTGGCCTCGATTCGCTCTTCAATGATCGGATTGCATTTTCTCAGCAGCCTGACGGCTCCAGGCGCGCCATCCTCAGCTGCCGCCATGTGCTCGGCTGCCCGGTCGCAATACCACTGGTAGGCCCTGAGATCGCTTTGGATGTTCTCTATGGATCTCTCCCTGAGCTTCTGCGTTTCTTCCAGAGCCCTGGCTAAATTATCCACTGCTGCAAATAGCTCTTTTTTATTTTCAGAGCTGCCGATTGCATCCTTTGCTTCCGCGAGGTATCTTTGCAATTCGTGGCTCGATGCTCCCTGAAAAGTCAGAGCCAGGTAGGATCGATAAAAAAGATGGCAAAAACGAGCTGGATTAGAATAAGATTTCTCTTGGGATGATTTCTTAAAGAATTCAACTGCAGCTTCCAGCTTCGATTTTATTGCATTCTACTCATGTGCATCCAGAGCGTTGCTAACTGATACTTTT
This sequence comes from Methanothrix sp., assembly GCA_028688175.1. Classification (GTDB taxonomy): domain Archaea; phylum Halobacteriota; class Methanosarcinia; order Methanotrichales; family Methanotrichaceae; genus Methanothrix. The sequence continues at coordinate 10,243 of JAQTYS010000030.1, forward strand.
CCCAACGAGTGGTATGCATACATTCGCACTAAGTTATCCTTGTCTCGGGTGAGCCTGTGAAGATCCTGCCAGCCCTGTGCTTTGTCAGGAAGGAGGGAAAAAGAAGTGCCAAGGGATCGGGCTATGACCTGTCGTACGTGGATATTATGGTCTTGAGCAAGGCGGTGAAAATCCTGCCCACCTAGGTCTTTGTCGGGAAGAAAGGCAAAAGCGTTGGCTAAAGCACAGGTTGCCTCCCATCGCCCTCTGCTATTGTGGTCTTGAATGTGACGATGAAGATCATCCTGCCTGCCTTGATCTCTATCGCGCAGAAGGGCAAAGGAGGATCCCAAGGCGTCGGCAGCTGCGAACCGCACTATGCTTTCCCGGTCTCGAGCGAGCCTAAGCAGATCCTGCCAGCCTTGCATCTTGTCGGGCAGATGAACAAAAGAGAAGCCAAGGGCAAAGGCAACGCTACACCGCACGTCGCTGTCCTGATCCTGAGCAAGCCTGTGCAGATCTAGCCAACCTCGATACTTGTCGGGAAGTTGAGAAAAAGCAGATCCCAGCGCTGCAGCTGCCTTTTTTCGATCCTCAACCCTCTCGCTCGAAGCCAAATAATGAATCTCAACCTGGCAGAACAATCGGGCTCACCAGGAGGTGATCATCACTCTTAGATTAAAACTTTGCCAGGATTGCTTGAATTTGCCGTGATCTCTTCAGATCTCGCCCATCCATCTTTCTAGAAAGCTTTTCTGCTCAAAGCGCCAGAAGTGATCCAGCGGCTGGCCAGGAAGCCAGGAGGGCGACATTCCTGATGCGTGACTTAACCGAAAAGATCGATCGTGCCGTGCGGAAGATTTTAATCGCTCGGCAGTGATAAAGTCAGATTCATCATCCCCTACGGCTCGGCTTCTGTCGGCAGGATGAAAGAGGATTCGGACATAGATCTCTGCGTATACTACGATGATGCCGATGCCTCCGAATTCCGCCTTAATGTCTTATCAGATCTCTTTGATGATGTCTATGACATTAAGATCTTCCAGCAGCTTCCTCTTCCTTTGCGTATGCAGGTCTTGAAGGGCAAGGTCCTGTACGAAGATGAAACGCCCTTTATGTGCGACAAAGCCTATGAGACCATAAAAGAGTTTGAGTCTTTCAAGCGCGGATACTACGATTACCTGGGAATAGAATCCCTCGCATAAAACATGAGACTCTCAATGGCATAAAAAACTCCGCAGTGAGCAAAGGCCCCTGGGGACGGACGCAGCCGCTCCCGGGCCCGCCTGCCCGAGCCCACGCGCGCGCGTCCGTCCGGCGCCCGTGAGTCCTTTTCTCAATATTGCAGAATGAGCAAGAACCACTCGAAACCGCGCCTGTTTACGCCATCACCGCAGCCCGGTTGCCCTCCTTAATCAAGACAAAAAATTGCCTGGAATTGACAGCCACACAGTCGAAGACACCTATGCTAAAATCCATTTACACAATGGCCATCGGCTCCAAAGAGACATTTATTGCATGACCCTCAAGCGACGGAATGGCAAAGCCTCTCTGCAACCGAATGGCAATCCATTCCTCAATAACTTCGATAAGATCTTCCCGGCATTTCTCAATAGTCTCACCGGTGGCGATCACACCACGAAGACCTTCCACAGTGGCCATGTAAGAGCCATTCTCCAGGGATTCGTACTTCGCTCGACTCAAAGCCGCCCCGATATATTCCGAGAACATGATCTGTTCTACTACTCGATGAGATTTAACAGTTATCATTTGGCAAGAATTATCGTATTCCCATTGGGACTTTGCGGCTCTGCTTTAACCCTGGCCCGCCTGCCTGCGCCCACGCGCGCGCGTCCGCCCGGAGCCAGGGGAATGCCATCAAAGATCCGGAAGGCCTGATTGATAGGCAGCAGGATTCGCCCCAGCACCCCTGCCCGGCGAATCCTCCTGCCGGGAAGATCTGCATCCCTTCAATCCCGAGGCGCGGCCAAGAGAGGGCGAGATCTTCCGCCGCCGGCCTTTGGGCTGCCTATCACCCTTTCTGCAAATGCTGTCAAGATGAATGAGATGCAGCTTCAATTAATTGCATAACTATATTGATAGGAACTACTGCATCTCCCCGGTTGTTGCTGCCTGCAATCCAGGAGCTAATAGATGTGCAAACCAGGAAAATCTGCCTTTTATCCTGAAGCCTTTTTGAGAGAAGGTTGACTATTTCCTCTTTATTTTGAATCTTGATCGAGTATGCAGTTTCAATTACATTTAGCTGCATTTCCGCCCGCTGCGCTAATTCATCCATTGACAGTTTATCTGATGGTATAGGCCTTAAGACTATTGTCAGAGGATGGGCCCAGGGTGGTCTTTCGAGGAGACGGCGCTGCAAACCAAGAGATAGAACTGGATGCAGATATGCCCAGATCGAGCCAGAAAGCCATTATGCCTCAGCCGATTTCGTAAATTCATCTCTCAGAAAAGCTTTTCCCCTTTGAACGCTGATAAAGAAACAAATGTCGCCAAAGAGCTCAGGAGAGCTGAGCTGATAAGATCGAAATTAGCTGACATCGAGGACAGCATAAGCCTTGTGGAGGAAAATCTTTCCTTCAAGCTTCGAGGAGTTTTCTCATCTTGGACTTGTCAAGGATGGAATCTACAAGAGAATGGAATTCGCCATCGAAAATATTATCGATATCAGCTCAATAATCAACTCAGACCTGCGCCTCAGTGTTCCGGAAAGCGAGGAGAGTTTTGTGGATAGCCTGGTCGGTATTGGAATTCTAACGCAGAATATGGCAGAAAAGACCCGAAGGATGAAGGGATTTAGAAATAGGATTGTCGAGACTTGTTGAGGTGATGAAGTGGATGTGGGGCAAGAAGAAAAAGAGATAATCAAGCAGCTCATTGCAAAAGCCGAGTTCAAGGGAGAAGTGAAAGGCTGCGTGGAAATCTCGAAGATCGATCCTCTTGAGGCAAAGACAATATGGAAAGCCTGATCTTCATAGAACTGCTTCAAGACCGTGACAGTTTGCACATCCGATGCATTTTTGGAGCTTAAGGCAACCAGCCCCGCCGCTCTCCGGCCCGCCTGCCCGCGCCCACGCGCGCCCGCCCGGCTCCCGTGAGTCTTTTTCCAAAGAGAACGATGAAGTGGAAGTTGGGCCCAAGAACGGAAAAGTGATAGTCAAGCCGCTAATCGGTGCAGCCGAGTTCAAGCAGGAATTGAAAGGCTGCATGGAGAACTTGAAGATATCCTAATCCTTAGAAGCTGATGGTCGAGTCTGCATCCAAAGCCAAGTCGTTAAGAGTTCCAGCGCCTGCGATCTTGGCCTCTGGTATAAACTCACCTCTGGCAATTCCTAGGAGCTGGGTGCTCTGCTCGCAGATGTACATCTTCACGCCGGAAGCTAGGGCCTGGTCAATGACCTCTTTGAGGGAAGGAAAGCTTCCTATCTTGATCTTCTCAGCCTCTCCTTTCTTCATTGCAGTTATGCCCTTGATCATGAAGAATATGGAGGCCTCTGCATCCATCGCCCGAGCTGTCATGCCCAAAATAAAGGGTGCATAAAGTCTCTCCGGAGTATCCAGTCCGCTGGTTTGAACATAAAGGATTTTGCTCATAATACGATCACCATCATAAGTTTTTTCGCTATTGTGCTCTCTTACTTCAAGCTGAAGGACCTCGTGGCCGGCCCTCTTGGCCCAGCGGGTGATATCCTCCTCGGCGGCAGGATCGTCCGCTTCTACTTTCAGAACCTGCCCCAACTCTATGTTCTCAATCTCTTCTCATCTATCTCGCTCCTCCGGAAAGCTTAATCTCATCCCTTGCACCACCAACATTCGTGAAATGCGATGTTCTGGTAGTGGGCGCTTCGCCCGCCGGTCTGATGGCTGCCATCTCTGCCGCAAAAGGCGGGGCCGAGGTAATATTATTGGAGAAGGATCTGGCTGGGCTCGATCACACCGCAAATACCCTCTTTGAAGGAATGGCCGCAGCTTCCGGTGTCAAGGTGGAGGACTGCTACCTGATGAAAGAGCTGGAGGGCATGCGCATTATTTCTCCTTCCGGTAAGGGAGCTTCTATTCCTGCCAAAGGCTATTTCATTGACCGGAAAAAATTCGATGAGCACTACCTGGATCTCGCGCAAAGCAGCGGTGTTACTCTGCTGGCCGCCGCCGCCAAAAAATCCAGGCTGCAAGGCAGCCGCAGAACTGTATCCTTAAATGAGGACGAGATTGAGGCCAAGGTTGTGGTGGATGCCTCTGGCGTCTCTTCCAGCCTGGCCGGGCAGGCGGGTTTGAAAGCAATGCGCCACCCTGAGGATATCGCCTGGGCCATGGAAGCTGATATTGAGCATCCGGGCCTTGGCGAGGAGATGTTCTTTCAATACTGGATCGGCAGCATGGCGCCCGGCTGGAAGGCCACCTTCTCGCCTGCTGGTGGTGATCGGGCCACACTGGGCGTCTTTGTACGCGGCCAGGGCCAGAATGTCCAGCCCTATTTCCGCAAATTCTTGAAGCTCTTCAAGGCCTACAAAGCCTCGCAGTACAGGGATATTGAGATGATGAAGATTTTATCCGTGCGCAGAGGTGGCGATCCGATCTGCGTTCTGCCTGGCGAGATTGTTGCCGACTCTCTGATGGTTACGGGAGGGGCTGCCGGGCAGAGCGGTCTTGCCTACAGCATGCGGGCCGGCACTATCTGCGGCAGCGTGGCAGGAGAGGCAGCCTTGGCCGGGGATGTATCCCGTCAAGCTCTTTCCAGGTATGAGCAGCTCTGGAAGAGGGAGTTCTACTGGCAGTACCGCATGGGCAGAGCATCTCTGCAGACCCTCTCCATGATGAAAGATGCAGAGATCGATAGGCTTGTTCACGGTTTATCTGGAAAAAGGCTCGTCTCTGATGGCTCATTTGCACAAAAGGCTGCCTACGCCGCTGGCATCGTCCTGCTCTCCCGGCCCAGGACAGTGCTCGATCTGGCAATGAATCTGATGCGAGGATAAACTAGGGTTGGGTTATGTGTTTTGGGTGCAGATCAAATCCAATTCAGAGAGCTTCATTTCAATCGTCTTCTTGATCTCAGGCAGATCCAACTTTGTTGAGATCTCATTCGCCTGCCCATAAGCCTGCCTTGCTCTCTTGCAATTACCGGTCCGATCTTCTGCTTCAGCCAGAGTCTTATAGGTAGATCCGAGAACGATCTGTGTCTCTGCATATTGCATTGGGAAATCATCGAGAGTGCTGATCTTGAGAGCCTCCTCGCAGGCTTCGATAGCCTTTTGGCAGTTCGTTTCCCTGTCCTCGACCTCGGCCAGAGTTTGATATGCATTGCCGAGATTGTTTTGCGTCGTGGCGTATTGCATTGGGAAATCGTCGAGAGTTCTGATCTTGAGAGCATCCTGATAGGCTTTGATAGCCTTCTTGGAGTTCTCGGCCTTGTCCTCGACCTCTGCTAGAGTTCCATATGCATTTCCGAGATTGTTTTGCGTCATAGCATAGTCCATGGGGAAATCGTCGAGAGTGCTGATCTTGAGAGCATCCTGGTAAGCCTCGATAGCTTTTTGGCAGTTCGTTGCCTTATCCTCGACCTCGGCCAAGATTCTATACGCATTTCCGAGATTGTTTTGCGTCATGGCATAGTCCATGGGGAAATCGTTGAGAGTGCTGATCTTGAGAGCATCCTGGTAGGACTCGATAGCTTTTTTGCAATTCTCTGCCTTGTCCTCGACCTGAGCCAAGATCGCATATGCATTGCCGAGGTTGTTTTGCGTCATGGCATAATCCATGGGGAAATGGTCGAAAGATCTGACCTTGAGAGCATCCTGGAAGGCCTCGATAGCTTTTTTGCAGTTCTCGGCCTTGTCCTTGACCTCGGCCAGAATTCTATATGCATTTCCGAGATTGTTTTGCGTCATGGCATAATCCATAGGGAAATCGTCGAGAGTTCTGATCTTGAGAGCATCCTGGTAGGCCTCGATAGCTTTTTTGCAGTTCTCGGCCTTGTCCTTGACCTCGGCCCGCGTTTGGTATGCA
>JAQTYS010000259.1 GCA_028688175.1 Methanothrix sp.
TGGCCGCGCTTCTGGAACTGCTCCTCCCTCCTGTGATGTAGTTGTTGTTGGGTTATAATCGTTTATCCCGAGGCCATAGCATTATGGCATCGTGTCCGGGCGCAGGTGTAGCCGCACCCGTCCGACACCTTGCTATAACTTCCCATGATATAAAGTTTCTTCTCGCTTGTTCGCTTTTCCGGCAAGAATTTCTGACCTGGCGTCCTATTTCCTGCCGATAACCCCTCAAGCGGGAACTTTGCAGAGTTAAATGCGCGATCAGGTCGGCTAGTGCAGTGTATCTCTTATTTCATGGGAATTGGCATAGCTTAAAAACGAGGCGAAATCAACAGAGGCAAACAAAAAATAAGGAGGTACGCATCGCTGATCTTAGTTGATGAGTGGTATGCTGTTTACCGCCTCCGGATTGGATAGAGCTGACACGTCTCCCGTCTCCTTGCCCAGGGCCTTGGCCTTGATAACGCGGCGCATGATCTTGCCGGACCTGGTCTTGGGTACATCCTTAACGAAGAATACCTTGTCCGGATAAGCAACCGGGCCTAAAACCTTCCTGACATGAGTGGAGATCTCCTTCTTCAATGCCTCTTCCTCAGCTACTCCTTCTTTGAGGATAATGAAGGCCACAATCTTCTCGCCCTTGACCTCATCAGGCTCACCGATAACGGCTGCCTCAGCGACCTTGGGATGAGAGACGGCAGCGGACTCTACCTCTGCATTGGAGATCCGATGCCCGGCTACCTTCAGCACATCATCAATCCTTCCCTGAATCCACCAATAGCCATCCTTGTCCCGGGTAGCTTTGTCTCCAGCCAGATATGTGCCCGGCTTCATCTGCCAGTACATGTCCCAGTACTCCTTCTTGTACCTGATTTCATCTCTGAAGAAGGCGCGCAGCATTGAAGGCCAGGGAGCAGTCTGAACGATATTGCCGCCAAAGCCAAGTGGCACGGAGTTGGCCTCCTCATCATAAATGTCGGTGTTCATGCCTGGCAGCGGGAAGCAAACAGAACCAGGCTTCTCTGGCGTCATGGCCAGCGGTGCAACAACATGGCATCCGGTCTCAGTCTGCCACCAAGTATCCATAATGGGTGCCTGGTCAGATCCTATGTTCTTTCTAAACCAGATGTAAGCCTCGGGGTTAAGAGGCTCGCCCACAGATGCCAGAATTCTGATGGAGGACAGGTCATACTTCTTGACATATTCTTCACCGCTCTTCATGAACATCCTGACAGCGGTTGGAGCGCTGTAGAATACGGAAACACCATACTGCTCAATGATGGACCACCAGCGGCCCAGATCCGGGAAGTCGGGGGAGCCTTCGTAGAGAATGCTTGAGGCGCCAAGGATCAATGGGCCGTAGATCACATAGCTGTGGCCGGTGATCCAGCCGGCGTCAGCCGTGCACCAGTAGACATCATCATCGTGAACATCCAGTACCCAGGATGTCGTCTGGGCTGCGCCGACCGCATAACCGCCGTGAGCATGCTCAATTCCCTTGGGCTTGCCTGTCGTTCCGGAGGTATAGAGAATGAAAAGCCTGTCCTCTGGATCCAGCTCCAGGGTCTCGCACTGAGCGGACTGTCCGGCTACGAAATCATCATAAAAGACATCGCGCCCCTCGGTCATGGCCACTGCTACACCGGTTCTCCGGACGACTACTACCTTCTTGACTGATGGTGCATTCTTCAAGGCCTCATCGACATTCGGCTTGAGAGGCAGGGGCTTTCCACGCCGGTAAAAGCCGTCTGCAGTCACGACCACCTTGGCCTCAGCATCATTGACCCTGCTGGCCAGGCCGCCGGAGGAGAATCCGGAGAACACCAGCGTATGAATGGCTCCAATCTTGGCACATGCCAGCATGGTGATGGGCTGCTCGGGAATCATGGGCAGATATGTGACCACTCTGTCTCCCTTCCCGACTCCCATGCTCTTCAGGGCGTTGGCCAGTTTGTTAACCTCTCTGTACAGCTGATAATATGTGATGGCCTTGCAGTCGCCCAATGGCTCACCCACGAAGTAGTAGGCTACCTTATTCCTTTTCACTGAGTGGGCATGTCTGTCCACGGCATTGTAAGCTACATTGACCTTGCCGTCTGTGAACCATTTGTAATGGGGCTTTTCTGAGTCGTCGAGAATCTTGGTGTAGGGCTTGAACCAATCGATATAGGTCGTGGCCATCTCATCCCAGAAGTCCATGTAATTGGCGGAGCACCACTTGCGCATCTCATTCTCAGTCTTGAATCCTTTCTTCTTCATCCACTGATACGAATTGGAGTGCTCAACAATCCATTGAGGCGTATTGAAAATCCTGGTCTCTTCCTGGAGAACAGCCGTCTTTGCAGTATCGGAGTTCATATTATAACATATCATAGTATGGTATATTAAGATTTCGCCTCATATTTCATGATAATTATTGATTGGACGCGAACACTTTATTAATGAATATTATCATAAAACATGCCGTATGAAACAATTATCTGTGCTTGTGGATGATGATGTTTTAGAAGCTATTGAAAATCGTATACTGGCTTCCGGTCGCAGCAAAAGCGATGTCGTCAGGGATCTCCTGGTGATCGGTCTAAAGAGACCGCCTTCATCCGCTTACAGAGATCTTGTGATGGATGCCATTGCAGAGCATGAAAAAAAATATCATGCCAAAGAGACTGTCAAGCTGCCCTAAGTTGAAAAAACGCAAAAACTGCAAGCCTAAATCTCTTTTGGCAGTTATCCCAACTGCCATTCTCAAAGCCAGCAATCCTTGCGTTTTTCTCGAATTATTTAGAGTGGCCTTACTTCTTCTGCAGCCAGGGCATCATAGCCCGCAGCTCTGCGCCCACCTGTTCGATGGGATGCTCGGACTCAATCTTCTCCAGAGATTTCTTAACGGGAAGACCGGCCTGGCTCTCCAAAATCCACTCGCGTGCGAACTCGCCAGACTGAATCTCCGACAGAATTTCCTGCATTTCTGCTCTGGATTCCTCGTTGATAATTCTCTGGCCGCGGGTCATGCCGCCGTACTCTGCTGTGTTGGAGACATTGTTCCACATGCGCATGAATCCGCCCTCGTAGATCAGGTCAACAATTAGCTTCAGCTCATGGCAGGCCTCGAAGTAGGCGATCTCCGGCTGGTAGCCGGCATCCACCAGCGTCTCGAATGCAGCCTTGATCATCTCGGTAACGCCGCCGCATAAGTCCACCTGCTCGCCGAACAGATCAGTCTCCGTCTCTTCGGTAAAGGTGGTCTCAATGACTCCTGCCCTGGTGCCGCCGATGCCCTTGGCATAGGCCAGCGCCTTCTTCAGAGCCGCGCCGGAGGCATCCTGCTCTATGGCCACCAGACAGGGCACGCCCTTGCCTTCCTGGTAGGTGCGCCTAACCAGGTCGCCCGGCCCCTTGGGCGCTATCATGACCACGTCCACATTCTCAGGGGGCACAATCTGGAAGTAGCGAATGTTAAAGCCGTGTGAGAAGCCCAGAACTTTGCCTTCCTCCAGGTAGGGTGCAATCTGCTCCCGGTAGATCTTGCCCTGGTACTCGTCCGGCAGAAGGATCTGAATGTAGTCCGCCTTCTTGGCGGCGTCAGCCACTGACATGACCGGCACTCCATCCGCCTCAGCTCTCTTCCAGGCTCTGGAGCCGGGCAGGTCGGCAGCGATAACATCGAGCCCGGAGTCCTTCAGATTCTCACCCTGGGCATGTCCCTGATTTCCCCATCCAACTATAGCGATGGTCTTGTCCTTCAACACCCTCAAATCTGCATCCTTTTCATGGTATATCTTCACCAAGTTTCATTCCTCCATATCTCTATTCTAAAAGTAATAATAATAACCGCAAAAAATAATGGATTCGAGGGATGTTTTTT
>JAQTYS010000260.1 GCA_028688175.1 Methanothrix sp.
TGAGCTCAGGGAATGATACGGGGGGCATTACGAATACCTCGTTCTCCCCTTCCCCGGGCACTATATCAGTGAATACGACGAAACCGTCAGAGAGCCAGACAACATCTTCTCTGTCCTGGTATTCCTTGGCGGTCTGAGGGAAGACCTCTACGCCCATAAGCTTCCCGTCCGTAGATAACAGCACCACAGTAGGCTCAGGAGGGAGCCTGAACCGGGTGTTCTTGACTATGCAGGCGATCCTCTTCCTCTTAAGGGCCTCCTCGAAACCCTTGTTTTGAACTGCTATATCGCCCGTAGCCTTGACGGTGGCCTCCTCTTCCTTGATTTTTCTAAGGATCTCCTGGTCAAGATAGAATACCTTTACCACGCCTCTGAGCTCCTTAAGTATGTTCAGCTGACCTATCCCGTCGTCCATGCCATGGCATTGTATGGGCAGATTATTAAATGTTGGCGTTTTCCCAAAACCATCATGTCCCTGAAGATGCTCAATGAGAGAGACCCAGATGTCCTGAGGGCCCTATATGCCTACAGGCGTGAGGTATTCAAGGCAGGGAGTCTGTCTGTGAAAGAGAAGGAATTGATAGCTCTGGCACTTTCCTCCGCATCCCAGTGCTCCAAATGCTTCACCTATCATTCAGATAAGGCGAAGGAGGCAGGAGCATCCGACAAGGAGATACTGGAGACCATGGAATTGGTCGCTTACATGGTGGGCCCGTCCGGCCTTATATGGTCTGATCTTGTCGATGAGGCTGTGAATTATTTTGAGAATGAGTGATCCAGATCCAATCTGAAGTATCCCTCCTCTCCGACAGCGCATCTGATATCGACCACGCCTATGGCTGCCACGACCTTGCCATCTATCTCCACAGGAGTGACAATGACCCTTACTCCTTTGTAGGGGCCCGTCTCGGCCACCCTTCTGACGGTGGTGTTCTCCCTAAGCACTTCCTCAAGGATGTCCCCCGTATAGGCGTTGTCCACCACCGCACCGTTCTCGATCCTTATGCCCAGATTATCGCGGCTCTTGGCACATACAGGAAGGCCCCCCACCAGCTCATGAATGGCGAATGCCAGTGACAGAACCTCGTTGGCTGTGCTGTCTGTCCTTAGCATATCACCCAAACTTCTCTTAAGAGGAAGTCCCCCCATAAGGGATATGGCGGCCGTCACGGCTCCCTTCTCCGCCATCTCGGGTGTTTGGGCGGTGCCTATTATCACCACGTCCTCGTTCTTAACTTTGAAATGACTTCTGATCGCGGAGTCAATGTCCCAGGCAACAGGAAAATCCGATCCCGGGAATCTGAGTGTGCCGTTGATGCAGATAAGGGTGGTGGCTCCCAGAGCTCCTGCCATTATGGCAGCATCACGTTCCTCGCATCCGTAGAGCACTCTCTTTGTCGCGAAGGGAACCTTCACGGCGCAATCGTGCTCCCCTATAGTCAGGGAGGATTTCGGTATGGGCCTGGCTTCCATGTACATTATGCCCCTGTACTCAGCTCCTTTCTCGGTAAGGCAGATCCCGTTTTTTGTGATCGTGACAAGCCCGCCTTCCTCAAGCATCCCCAGCATGGTCCTCATGCTCCCCTCGCCTACACCGCATGCGGTTGCGAGCTTCTTCCTTCCCACAGGAATGAACTCATCAAGAGAGATTATCGCCTTCCAAAGGTTGTAGTCATTGAATTTGGGGATGGGTCCGCCTTGACACCTCCTCATCGAAACAAACATAGGGTGCGCATGGTTTAGAAAGTAGATAAGAGGTTGCAGGCATTATCTTCCGAACACACTATACCCAGCAATCTAATTTTGCAGGGGTAATTTCAGCGTTATTTTATAACCGTAAAGTCTTAACGGGGTATGGCCCATGAATCAGTAGACCTTCTGAAAATAGAGAACGTCACTAAGAAATTCGAAGGCAGAATTGTTCTAGATAATATCAGCGCCACACTGTCCACAGGCAAGATACTCGGGCTCATAGGGAAGAGCGCGGCAGGTAAAAGTGTGCTCATACACATGATAAGGGGCACAGACGAGTACAGGCCTGATAAGGGTAAGGTGCTCTACCATGTCAATCACTGTACCAAGTGCGGCAATCTAGATCTGCCATTCGAAGGGGTCCCATGCACAAGATGCGGCGGCGAGAGCAAGACCAGGTGGGTGGATTTCTGGGCTCTCGGTGACAGGGAGCCTATAAGGCATGAGCTGAAGAACCGCATAGCCATCATGCTGCAGAGGACCTTCGCCCTGTTCGGGGATCATACTGTGGTGGAGAACATATTCGAGGCTCTGGGTGATGTGCCGGACAAAGTCCAGAAGGCGATAGACCTTCTGGACTTCGTGAACATGACTCACAGGACCACTCACATAGCAAGGGACCTGTCGGGCGGAGAGAAGCAGAGGGTGGTCATGGCCAGGCAACTGGCGAAGAACCCGCTGTTCTTCCTGGCGGACGAGCCCACCGGGACGCTGGACCCGTACACGGCGGATATCGTTCATAAAAGACTCGTGAAATATGTCCATGACAGGGGGATATGCATGGTGATGGCATCCCACTGGCCGGAGGCCGTGGAACAGATGTCTGATGAGGCGATCTGGCTTGATGCTGGGAAGGTCATAATGAAGGCCGACCCTGCCGAGGTGACATCCAAATTCATGGAAGAGTATCACTTCGAGAAGCACGAGTACGCCGACGTCGGCGAACCGATGATAAAACTGGAGAATGCGAAGAAGCACTTCTTCTCCGTCGTCAGAGGTGTGGTCAAAGCCGTGGACGGAGTCTCATTCGATATCAAGCAGAACGAGATCGTGGCCCTGGTTGGGCTCTCGGGAGCCGGCAAGACCACAACCTCCAGGATGATCGCGGGCATGACCCCTGCGACCAGCGGGACTGTGAAGATAAAGCTGGGCGACGATTGGATAAACATGGCCGAGTCAGGGTTCACCGGGAAGGGTCGTGTCACCCCCTACATAGGATTCCTGCATCAGGAGTATACCCTTTACCCGTTCGACAATGTGCTTCAGAACCTTTCGACATGCATAGGCATGAAGATGCCGGCCGAGCTTGCCAAGATGAAAGCGATCCAGGTGCTTCTCAGCGTCGGATTCCCGGAGGATCAGGTGGAGAAAGTGCTGTATTCCTACCCAGACACCCTCTCGGTGGGGGAGAATCAGAGGATAGCCTTCGCTCAGGTACTGATCAAAGAGCCTCGGATCGTAGTCCTTGACGAGCCTACCGGCACGATGGATCCGATAACCAAGGTGACAGTGGCCAATTCGGTCCTCAGGGCCAGGAAGGAACTGGAAGAGACGTTCATAGTGGTGAGCCATGACATGGACTTCGTAACCAACTGTTGCGACAGGGCAATCCTCATGAAGAACGGCAGGGTCCTCAAGATAGGGAAGCCTGAGGAGATCATCGACGAATTCAGAGAGATAGAACGAGAGCAGTCGGGCGGTGAAAAGATTTGAAACAGCGCATAGGCAGGCATCTCAGCTTCGTTGAGTGCCGCGAGTCTATGGGCCTTGGTACCGGAGGAGCGCTGGCTCAGAGAGCCACGATCTCAGAGAGCGGAAGAGAGGTCGTGGCCGTTGCCATGGGCCCCGGCCGCAGGCACATCACAAAGCCCGTGTGCGAGATCACATACGCTTTGAGGGAGGAGGGTATAGACACCTCCGTCCTGGTCCTCAATGCAGGGTCAGGCGTCCCTGCGGACGCCCCGGACATATCCCATGGCCAATGCTTCGGTCTGGAGCCTATAGAGGTGGAGAGGATCCAGCAGTTCAAGGTGGCCTTGATACACCTTGGGAACGTCCGCGCCCATATCATATGGAAAGCGAGGCTAATACTCAGGAATGTGGACA
>JAQTYS010000261.1 GCA_028688175.1 Methanothrix sp.
GAGCACATAAAGAAGTACACGGGAGCAGATATCGTGGCCCAATTCGAGCAGGTTCGAGAGAAGATACTGGGGTGAACTTATGGATCGGAAAAAGAAGCGTGATTTTTACCAGGAAGAGTGGGTCCCCAGGACAAGGCTGGGCAAGCTCGTCTTTGAGGGCCAAGTAACTTCCTTCGATGAAGCAATTGCCTCAGGTCTGCCTATTAAGGAGGCCGGCCTGATAGATGTACTGATACCGGGACTTGAGGATGAGGTTCTGGATATCAACATGGTTCAGAGGATGACAGACTCCGGAAGGAGAGTCAAATTCAGAACTACGGTAATTGTTGGAAACAGAGATGGCTACATTGGCTTAGGCGAAGGAAAAGATGTCCAGGTCGGCAAAGCCATCAAGAAAGGCATCGATAGTGCCAAGCGCAATATCATGAAGGTAAATCGAGGATGCGGTAGCTGGGAATGCGGCTGCGGCCAGGCGCATACCGTGCCTTACCAGGTTGTAGGCGAATCCGGAAGCGTCAGGGTCGTACTTATCCCGGCGCCTCGCGGGCTTGGCATAGCCGCCGGTGACACGTCCAAGAAAGTCATGGACATGGCAGGCATCAAGGATGTCTGGACAAGAACGGCAGGTTCGACCAGGACGACTATCAACTTCGCCAAGGCCACCTACAATGCACTCATCAATACAGTAACTGTGAGGGCTTGAAGATGTTTGCCATAGTGAGATTGAGGGGCGAACTGAACCTTCGGCCGGATATCAAGTCCACTCTAGCCATGCTGCATATAAATCGAGTCAACCATTGCATCGTCGTCCGAGAGGATGAACATTACCGGGGCATGATCCAGAAAGTAAAGGACTATGTTGCCTGGGGAAAGATAGACGATGATACGCTGGCTCTGCTCCTTGAGAAGCGGGGACGACTTAGTGCCAACCGGCGGCTGACAGAGCAGTTCTTGAAGGAGAATACATCCTACGGCTCCTTCAAGGAATTGGCCAGTGCCATCACATCCGGCAAAGCAAGCCTGAAGGATCTGGAAATCAAACCCATATTCCGGCTCCATCCGGCCCGGAAGGGTTTGAAGACCATCAAGAAGACCGCGCAACAGGGCGGAGATCTGGGCTTTCGCACAGATTTGACGGATCTTATCAAGAGGATGAGGTAAGAAACCATGGTTAGACCAAATGGAAAAGATAAGAGAGGGCATAGAACCTATCACGGCAAGCACAAGAATGCGCGCGGAGGCGGGTCTCGCGGTGGCCGTGGTGATTCTGGGAAGTGCAAACACCACTTCATGCGCTCTATGCTTCTCGGAACTCAGATGGGCAAGCACGGATTCGTTAAGCTGCCTCTCTCCGAGGAACTTGAAGTGGTCAACGTGGACGTGCTCGACCAGATGGCAGGCCCGGATGGTAAAATTGAGCTTTCCGAGATGAAGGTGCTGGGTCGCGGCAAAGTAACCAGAACGCTTAACGTTAGCGCGGCTGGATTCACTGCGACTGCGAAGAGCAAAATTGAGGCTGCTGGTGGTCAGGCAGTAGTAGTATGAACCAGCAGAGTTTCTTTTATGCGATAGAGCCCTTTGTGCGCCGGCTCCCCTCCGTGGAGCGGCCCACTGGGCACGTCCATTTTAAGAGAAAGCTAAGCTGGACTCTAGCCATACTGCTGCTCTACTTTACCCTGGGAAATATACCCCTCTTTGGGCTTTCCACAGCATCAATTGATATATTCAGTGCTTATCGTGCCTTTTTTGCCGGTTCCTTCGGCTCGATGATGCTCCTTGGCATAGGTCCAATAGTTACTGCATCTATCGTATTGCAGCTTCTCGTGGGTGCTCAGATCATCAAGCTCAATCTGAGCGAACCTCGCGATCAGGCCATTTATCAGGGCACACAAAAAGCTCTGGTGTTTGTCATGGTCGCAGTTGAGGCTCTGCCGCAGGTATTGGGTGGCTATCTGCTTCCAGATGCTGGCTTGGCCAGTACGCTGGGCACCTCCCTGGGCATGATATCATTATTGATCTTTATTCAGGTCTTCATAGGCGGATCTCTCATCGTTTATATGGATGAGGTAGTCTCAAAATGGGGTGTCGGTTCGGGTGTGGGGCTCTTTATCGTAGCAGGAATAAGCCAGCAGCTGGTCACGGGCATCATCAATCCGGCGAGCGGCGATGCCGGGCTTCCTGTGGGCATCATTCCCAAATGGATCGATATCATTCGGCTACAGCTGATCAGCTTCGATACTCTCTTCACGGCGGAAGGGCTGAGATTCATTCTGGTAACAGGTGGAATTCTGGCTCTCATATCTACCATAGCGATAATTTTGCTGGTCGTCTTGGTGGAGTCCACCAGAATTGAGATACCTCTGGCCCACAGCCGCGTGCGGGGCGCGCGGGGACGTTTTCCGGTCAAGCTGGTCTATGCCTCAGTTCTTCCCATGATCCTGGTGCGGGCCATTCAGGCCAACATCGAGATGATCGGAGCATTGCTGGCTGCCAAGCTTGGCACGGTAACTTCGGCCACGATAACCGGTCAGGGAGTGATCACCACTTATACCGGTTATTCCAGCATTCTGGGAACATTTGTCTCAGAAGCTAAAATCAATTCCGTTACGGGCGCTGCCATGAGTGGCTCATCGCCTCAACCGGTATCTGGCTTAATGTACTATCTTTCGGCTCTGCGTGGTCCCAGTGACTGGATGCCGGGAATGGTGCAACCCCATGCAGGTATGACTGAATTGGGCTTTTCGGCTCTGGCCGGATGGCAGATATTTCTGCATGTGATCGTGGATGCTTCCTTCCTGATCATTGGCGGCATAATCTTTGCCATCTTCTGGATTGAGACCACGGGCATGGGCCCCAAGAGCGTGGCTGCCAAGATCCATAATTCGGGCTTACAGGTTCCGGGCTATAGAAGAAATCCCGCCTCCATTGAGAAGCTTATGGAGAGGTATATTCCCAAGGTGACTGTGATTGGCGGCGTGATCATTGGCGTTTTAACCTTGATCGCCAGCCTTTTGGGCACATTGGGCGGAGCTGGCGGCACGGGCTTGCTCTTGGCTGTGAGCATTGTCTATCGGCTCTATGAGCAGGTAGCTAGCGAGCAGATTCAGGAGATGTATCCCATGATGCAGAAGTTCTTCGGAGCATCGGCATGAATGCCCAGCTGACCAAGTCCCTGGACAAAGCCGCCATGGCGGTGGGCTTTGTCCTTTTTTTTGGGGTAATGATCAGCACTGA
This sequence comes from Methanothrix sp., assembly GCA_028688175.1. GTDB lineage: Archaea > Halobacteriota > Methanosarcinia > Methanotrichales > Methanotrichaceae > Methanothrix. The sequence goes on from JAQTYS010000261.1 coordinate 3,235, forward strand.
ATTAAGGACCGGCCTGGGGGTGGCTACCGGCCATTTGTTGGGATGGCTCCCCGAAATTTTGCCTTTCCATGTGGTGCTCTTCATTTTAGCAGCAGTCACCGGTCTGTATGCCAGCCTGATTCAGAAATACACCATGGACTGGGAGTACTTGCGCAGTTCCCAAGAGAAGATGAAGACATTGCAAAGAAGAATGAAAGAAGCGCAGCTTTCCGGTGATCAGGCCAGAATTCAAGCCATGCAAAATGAGCAGATGAAGATGGTATCCGATCAGGGCAAGATGATGCAGATGCAGTTCAAGCCCATGCTCTATATTGGTATCATATCCATACCGCTATTCATGTGGGCCTACAGTTTTATAGCCGCTAATCCGCAAATGACGATGACTTTTCCGTTCTGGGGGACGCATCCCATCAATGCCACAGTCTTGGGACCGATCCTCTACTGGTTCTACTGGTACTTTGTCTGTTCACTACCCGTATCGCAGATCATCCGTAAGGCTCTGGACATTGGGAGCATGAGCTAGAGATGATAATAACCATCAGCGGCGCTCCAGGAACGGGCACATCAACTCTGGCTCGTTCTCTCTCCTTGCAGTTAAAACTGCGCTGGGTCAATTCAGGCGA
>JAQTYS010000031.1 GCA_028688175.1 Methanothrix sp.
GGCCCCACAACCTTTCCGTAAAGCCTCATCTCATTTTTTATGTAATTGGCGAACTCTTCTTCGGTCTGTGGCAATTCCGAATTTTCGCTGCTCGCAGAGTACTGGACGACAACTACCGGTATGCCTACCTCAGTCATCTTCTCGATGGCATCTTTGAAATAAAGAGAGATGGCTACCTGTATTCCTTTGCTGAGGAGATCCTCGACATTTGGATCCTGCACTGACGAAATGGATGGAATATCCCTCAGCTCAGGAGCCACCTTATACGCCCAGGGCATAGAACTTGGCACTGCACATGTGGCTGATACCTTATCGATCTGATTCAAAACCAGCAGCTTTTCGTATCCCTGGCCGGTTAGAGAAGCTGCACGGGTCACATTGGCGGGTATTTCTACAGTTCGTCCAAGAACGTCTGTTATTTGCACAGTTTTTTGTACAGTCAAGTTTGCCGGCTGAGGTTCATCTCCGAAGGAGACGATCGTCAGCATTAGAATGGCAGCGATGAAACATATGCTAATGATCTTCAGTTTGTCTGACATATCCCTAAACCTCATCATAAAATAGTCCGAATTTCGCTCTAACTTTTAAGCATGGGCACAGTGATCTTTCTTCCGATATCGCCTCCCAGGTAAACCACCCTGATATCTGATCCATATGCTCTTTTCAAGTTGTCCTCAGTGATGACCTCATCAGCGCTTCCCATCTCCATGAAACATCGGTTCTTCATGATTCCCACTTTTTTAGAGGCCATAAAGGCATGGTCTGGAAAGTGAGAGGTCATAATCAGGGAGATGCCTTTTTGCGCCAGCTTTCTGGTGATCTCTATGATGTGGATCTGGTGGCTTATATCAAGGTGCGATGTGGGCTCGTCCAAAAGCAATATCCTCGGCTCCTGAGCCAGGACGCGCGCCAAAAGAACCATCTGCATCTGGCCACCGCTGAGCTGCGTATACGGCTTATCTTTGATGTCCTCGATGTCAGCCATCTTGATCGCTTCCTCAGCGACGGTATAGTCCTTTTCCGAAGGGACTGAGATCATGCGAAGGTGTGGTGTTCGCCCCATTATCACCACCTCCAGAACTGTGTACGGAAATGTGGGAGTGTGTATCTGTGGAATGAAGCCGACATTCCTGGCCAGCATCGGTTGACTCATTTGAGATATCTCGTGGCCGTTGATCCGGATGCTGCCGCTTCTAAGCCTGTACAAATTGCACAGGCAGCGCAGCAGAGTGGATTTTCCAGTTCCATTTGGACCGAGGATGCAGAAAACGTCTCCTTCACCTAACGAAAAGGAGATGTCCTCAAAGACATTTCTTTTTCCATTGTAGGAGAATGTGGCATTGCTTACTTCGAGTTTTGCACACATTATGACCAGCCTTCCCTGCTCTTCTTCAGCAAATACAGGAATATCGGCGCTCCGATGATGGAGGTGACAATGCTCACCGGGATCTCCCCTGCAGTCAGGTTTCGACATATGATATCCACCAACAGCATGTACGATCCGCCGATCAGTATGGCTGCCGCCATCAGTTTCCTGTGATCAGGGCCTACAAGCATCCTACCGATGTGAGGTATGACCAGACCAACCCATCCTACGAGGCCGCTGATGCATACGGCTGATGCAGTTATCAGGGTCGCACAGAGGATGACGAGCGCCCTGAGCCTGCCCGTATCGATGCCGAGAGCCCTGGCCTCTTCGTCGCCCATGGAAAGAACGTTTAAACGCCAGCGAATCAGGTACAGGACGGACATGCTTATCAGAAGCACAGGAGCCGTGATGTACACATCCTTCATGGAAGCCCTGGCAAAGGACCCCATCAGCCAGAAAACGATGTCCGGAAGTTTAGTGTAGGGATCTGCCACGTACTTGAAGAGAGACGTGATCGCCGAGAAAAGGGCTCCCACGATGACGCCTGACAGCACCAGGACCAGGGTGGGATTGCTCCTGTAAATTCGGCTGATCATAAAGGTCATGGCCACTGCCAGCATGCCGAATCCAAAGGCGAAGAGCTGTATTACGTAGCTGTTCTGGTCGAGCAATATTCCCAGAGCTGCACCCACTCCTGCACCTGCCGAGACTCCCAGGATGGACTCAGAGACAAGAGGATTTCGAAAAGTCCCCTGAAATGTCGTCCCTGACACTGCCAGCCCGGATCCCACGAGAATGGCCACCAACGATCTGGGAAAACGCACTTCCCAAACGACGGTCTCCATTACCGGGGGCCAGGTATGATATATCGGATGAACAAGTGAGGCCATCATATCAAAAAAGCTGGCAATAAATCCTGAGATATGTGGCAGTGAATGCTGCCATGGAGTAAATACGGCGGCAGGCCAGCTTAAAAAACCCACGACCTGATCGATGAAGCCTGCCAGCAGTATCATCAATATCGTAAAGGGATCGATGTCATACCTTCCGATAAATAGCGAAGTGAAAAAGACGGCCAAAAAAAGCGCGACAAGCACCAGTTTGATCTGAAGATCCGCATTAATTGGCTTTGCGGCCCAATGTTCCGAAGACAAATGTGCCCGAGACCAATTGCCAAAATATCTTTTGATAGTTTCTATGCTCCATTGAATCCACATACAATAACCTTTCTAGCACTCCTCTAACAGCCCTCGTACTGGGCCCAATTTATCTTCTTGGAACGAAAGGCCGACTCCCAGTCGTTTCCTATCTGCTCGAGCATATTGAGCATCCCCTGGTAGCCCAAATATTCTTTGTCCAGATAGGTCACCCTGTTTGTGGGAGAAAGCAGATCAAAGGATAGCTTTATTCCCAGCTCCTCGGAAAGGTATCTCTCCCATGATGAGCCCAGGACAGCATCGACTTCGCAGCGTTTTAGAGCCTCTTTGATCTGATATCCGTCTACGCCGAAGGCCACCTTTGGAGAGATGCCCATGCGGTTTAATTCTTCATCCAGCAGTACTTTTGCTTTCTCATTCTCAGAATGCAGCAATATCACCTCAGGGATCATCTCCAGCTCTTCAAAGAGCATCCTGACCATTCCGATGCCAATCGTGGCATCGACCGATAGTGCTACCCTGCAGTTGCGATACCTCGGAATGATCATCAGCCCGCGCCTGCGAAGGATATCCACCACTTTTTTCTCACCATGTTTGATCAGTTCTGCGGCCTTATCCTCCGCCCCAAAATAAGACCCAAGGGCTCCAAGCCATTGACTTGTGTTCTTGAGGCCAACTGGCAGAGGGATATCTGAGAGGATTAGCGGAATTCCGAATCTGTCCTGAAGAGTCCGTGCGAGGCCGATTCCCACATCGTGGCTTAGGAGCAGGTTGGCAGATGCAGATGAGGCCCGGTTCAGATTGCTCAGGGAGCTGTCACATGTAAAAACAGTCTGAACAGATACACCCAATATACAGAGGGTGTTTTTAACCCACTCGAGGTCCGCCCACCATGTCGGATTCGAGCTGGCCTGTGGTGCTATGATATTGACGCTTTTTGGAGTAGTGAATGCGGGCTTCGGATTAATGAATGAACTTAATGATTCCAAAGCCAGTTCCATGCCATCATAGCTGCTGCCATGAAAACCGCCGGCGGTTACTGGTATGAGCTTTGCTTTGACCTGTGGCTGCATAAACCTGCATATTCCCTCAAGATCCTCGCCGATGATATCAGACGCACAGGTGCCAACGACAAACATCACCTTTGAGTGGAAGGTCTCATCCGTCTGAGCAATCAGGTCCTTGAGTTTTTCCGAGGCGCCCATTACAATATCCGATTCAAACAGCCTGGTGCAAGAGACCTTTCGTTTTGTGAAACTGATCTCGTGATGGTCGTAGGCGTTGGCCACTGTTGCCGAGCACCCCTGAGGAGAATGAAGGACTATGCTCACATCCAGCATTCCGGCAATAATGTTAGCAACTCCTTCAAGGGCACATCCGACTATCGGATCCTTGCTATATTTACAGTCCTCAAACTCTAGCTGTTCATACAACTTCCCCGCCTCCTAGATTCTGCATAGATGGTACAATCAGGAAGGTCCTGCGATAGCTTGGGCGTCAAAGATTGAGCTGACATGAGGCCCCCCTCTTTAGGGAACACGATTTCCTTCATGAGCGAACTGCGCTCTCTAAAGCTGTATTCCAGGGCAGTCTGGATGCATTTCGCCACTTTCAGCGCACCTCGATAGCCAAAACGGGGACGGTTCAATATGGCATTCAGATCCACCAGGGGAATATGAGGAAAGCTCAGAGATGAGCCAAAATAAACAGTCGATTGAGGGTCCAGCTCGCCAAGAAAGTCCAGCAATTCCTCTTCAGTCTGTCTCATGGATTCATATTTGCCGAATGCGAGGGTACCTTTGGTGATCAATATCTCTGGGTCCAGGCCGGTCTCAAGAAGATAATCTATGCTGGTCTGCCTGGCCTGCGTGCTCCAGGGATGGAAGTTGTAGATGATGACCCGCATCCCAAAATCGCGCTCCAGCATATGCGCAATTGATAGCGATTTTATTGCATCATGACCTTCAACAATCGCCGTTTTTCCAGTGATATATTTCCTGGCTTTTTCGAACTCGTCTTTTATCTCTTCATATTCCCTTCTCATCAGATCCTGGGCTTCCTTCTCACGCCCAAGTTGTCTGGCTGTGCCCTCAAGCCAGAGCTGTGTGGCCTTGATTCCATAAGGAAGGATGGTGGAGTTGAGAGGCGTGCCATATTTATCCCGCATAGCAGTCCCAATGGCATAGCCTATGTCAAGACATAATGTGCAATTGACAGCAACGCTTGGGGCCTGTTTGAGTTCATCAAATGAGCAGTTTCCTGCAATGACTGAGTGGACATCGCTTCCCAGCCCATGTATCAATCGCACAAGCTCCTTGACGTCCGTTGCTACCTCTGTTCTCTCCGGACCCATCTTTCCGCCTACGATGTTCACAAAGTTTGATAGCTTTGCACGGCTCTCATCAGTGGGCAAGTCCATTAACTCTGTTATCTTTTTGAATACCAGATCAAAACCGCTGCGATATTCGCCAGCAAAACCCTCGCAGTGAATGGTCATTATCCTGCAATCAACCTCAGACCTCACGCTCTCAACAACAGCATCGATGTTGTCTCCAATGATCCCGGTGGCGCAGCTCGATGCCACAAAGATTATGTCCGGACTGTATTTTTTTTCGACCTCCTGGATGGCGCTTCTAAGCTCCTTGCCACCTCCGTAAATGATCCTGCGCTCGTCGAAATTGGTGCTCACCACCGCTTCATAAGGCGACCCGCTGTTCCTGCAGTTAGTCAGCTTGTATGCCTGTTTCACTCCAAAAGCACAGCCGCTGGGGCCGTGAGTGATGACTATCGAGTTTCGAATTCCACTGAGTATTTTCATTGCGGTCCAGAATTTGCAATGCCGGGTGTGGCTGCCCTGCAAACTGGTCTTGATTTTTCCTTCTTTTGCCAGGCGATAAAGCTCGCTCAGGTGTCCATAAAATACTATGCTGTTTGAAAATGCGGTGCTTTCAGGCATGATGCCCCCCATACGTCTGTATAAATAGCTTTTATTCAAATGGCAAAGATCTTTTGGAGAATCTTAGGGATAGTTTTTTAGAAGATGCACGATTCGTGAGCGCGCCAACATATCACCGCAGACATTCCTGGCTCCTTGACCTTGCCGTTTTCAGACAGTTCAATGAAGTATTCTCTGATGGTCTTCTCCATCTCCTGCGTCACGGGGATGCGTCTTTCAAAGAGAGATTTTATATGCATGACTTTATCTTCGACAGATCTCTCGTAGGTGTATTCAATAATAGAAACATTGGGCTTTCTACCCTTGCTATGGAGAATGCTGAAAATCAATGGATATTCACTTATCGAAGGCCACTTATCATCGCAGCCGGTTACCCGTTTCCACAATATATCGACGTGTTTATTGCTGTTTGCTACATTGGCGACTATGCAGCAATATCCTCTTGACGCCTCTTCCATTCGTTGCAACTGATGCCATACATCACGAAAAATCCAGAGCACAAGAGAGCTTATCACCAGGTCGTATCTGCCGGAGATGCTTTCAAGATCGACATCCTGCCATGTGCTTTTGAGAATGCAAAAGTTGGTGATCCCAGCTCTGTGCGCATTTTCTCTGATTTTATCGACCATGCCAGGGGCAGGCTCTACTGCATCAATCCTCCTGATCTTCCTGCTGAAAGGAATGATAAACGTCCCAGGCCCTGCTCCGATGTCCAACACAGCAGACTGTGGCGTCAGCACCCTGCTCCAAAGAGCGCCCAGAACCCTTCTACCGTACTCGAAATCATTGGAGCTGCGGGCATTGGAGAAGTCCGCAGCCCTTTTGCTCCAGTACTCCCGGTCATTGCTGCCGGATCGCATGGTCTCTGTATATCGCTCATAGTTCTTCTCCCAGATATTCTCCCAGTTCACTTCCATTCTCAGTCAACTCCTAGAGCTTTTCCCAGGAGCTTCTTTTCAGGAACAACTCCTGATCTTGAACATCCAGCCGGCCCCGCAGATACCGAAGGAACAACCACTGGCATCCGGTCTCGGCCCATGTAAACTTCTGCATCCACACCATACACCTCCCTAATCATCTCCTCAGTCAAAACCTCATCTGGGGGACCTACGTCGAAGATCCTGCCCATATTCATGACCACCATGTTATCGGCATATCTGGCTGCCAGGTTAAGGTCATGAATGGCCACAAGAGTGATCATATTCCTATCACGGGTCACCTTCTTTATCAAATTGAATATCTCAATCTGCCTGCAAAGGTCCAGGCTGCTCGTGGGCTCATCCATGAGAAGTACCTGAGGCTCTCTTATCAGCGATTGGGCGATGGAGACCATCTGCTGTTGTCCCCCGCTCAAGTGGTTCAACTGCCTGGTGGACAGATCCGCTATACCCAAGTCATCCAAGATCCCAAAAACCATCTGGAGATCTTCCGGACTCACCCTCCAGGAAAGGAAATGATGCCTTCCAAGGAGCACAGCTTCGAGTACAGTTAAAGAAATGGGAGAGCCGCTATCCTGAGGGAGGTAGCTTACATGCCTTGCAGCGCTGCCATCATCAATTCTTTCGCCGTTAAGAAAAATGCTTCCCTGGTGTTTGAACAGTCCTGCGATGCACTTTAGAAGTGTGGATTTGCCTGTTGCATTAGGACCGATTATCGCGGTTAGAAATGGCTCAAATTCCAGGTTTATCTCTTGAAGAACTGACTTATTGCCATATCCAAAAGACAGATTGCAAACATTGAGCATTACCAGTGTCCCTCCTTTCTGGTCAGGATGAGTGCTAGAAAGAACGGTATCCCTATAAATGATGTGATTATCCCTATTGGAAATATGCTCCCCGGGACTATCATCTTGCTCCCCACTGATGCTGCCGACAGAAGAAGCGCCCCACTCAGAGCGGAAAGCGGTAGAAAAAACCTCTGGTCCTCTCCTACAAGTATTCTGGATATATGAGGGGCGACCAGGCCCACAAAACCTATGGTCCCCACAAAGCAGACGGCTGTTGCAGTGATCAATGAGACGCCTAAGAATACCTTCAATCTGAGCTTGCTTACATCTATTCCCAGGCTCTGGGCCTTGCTATCACCCAGACGGTATGCGGTGAGCTTCCATGCGTCGCCTGCAAACATCGGTATCAGCAGGACTAAGATGGCAGTAACGATTGCCAGCTTTGGCCATGTGGCCTTCATCAGGCTACCAAACAGCCAGAAGATCACTGATTGAAGCTGAGTTTCTGATGCCGTATATTCCAGCAGAGCCACAAGAGCATTGAACAGGAACAAGAGAGCTATTCCTACGAGTATTATGGTCTCTGTCTGGTTCTTTCTTCCTCTGGCCAGCATGTAGATGATCATACAGGAGATCAGCGAGAAGAGGAAGGAATTCAGAGGCAGAAGGAACTCCTCAGCATAGGGAACTATCCCTGCACCCAGTATCATCGCAAGGGCTGCACCAAAACCTGCAGCCCCCGATATCCCCAGTGTATACGGGCTGGCCAGGGGGTTGCCGAGAATCGTCTGCATCTCAGCTCCAGCAACCCCCAGGGAGGCCCCTACCACAATGGCCATTAGAGCTACAGGCAGCCTTATGTCCCAAACTATGATGCTCCCCATGAGTGGGCTCGAATCAGGCCTGAATATAGCCTGGATCACGTCATTCATGGAAAGCCAGGCAGGGCCCGTCATGATATCAATAAAAAAGGTTATGATCAGGGCCCCGATCACGCCGATCAGGCAGATCAGCTTTCGCCTGGTGATATGGTCGTAGGCATTCCTGGATGTCGTTCTCATATCCATCACAAGGCTTAAATGGATGCGATCCATAGTCCACTGTACTCCACAGGCAAAAACTTCTTGTGAAACTCCCTGTAGTTCTCTGCCGGGTCAAGATCCTTGAACTCCTCAGGATACAGGCACTTGGCCACGCACTGCACTGCAAAAAAACTATGAAGACTCCTGCATAGGCCGTGGTCTATTGCATAGACCCTGCCGTTCTTTGATGCATTTAGATCATTCCAACCGGGTCGCTGCATAAACGACTTCAGCCATTCGTTGACATCGTTTTGCATGGCACCATATCCCATATCGACGTTGCTCGTCATTATGATCACATCGGGATTTTGCTTCAGGAGATACTCCGGACTTATGGCAGAGGACTTGCCGGTCTCAACTGCCTCCTCTGCAATGTTTATTCCACGGCACTTGTCAACGACCCCGCCCCACATGTAATTCCTTCCGAAAGTACCACCGTACTCTGATGGACCTAAATTTCCGTACTCCATATACACCTTCGGCTTTGAGCCATGCAAGCTTCCAAGCCTGGATGTGACCTTTTCCACCTGCTCCCTGTAGAAATCCATGACCTTCTGAGCCCTCTCTTCTCTATCCAGAATCTTTCCCAGGAGCATAGTGCTCTCTGTATAGGCCTCAAGCGTCTCAGAATGATAATCCACTACCACTACCGGTATTCCAGCTTTGTCCAGCTTGGCCACATCGTCTCTTGCGAGCTCGTAGTCTGTTGGGTACATTATGACCATATCAGGATGAAGAGAGATCACCTTCTCAGCATTGAAAGTCCCCTTGTTGATGTAGCCCACATCCGGGATATCGTTTATCTCCGGGAAGGCGGATTTGAAAGTCTCCCAGATCTTCGGACGCCGTCCTTCCCAATAGCCGCGATTCCATCCTGCAACTCTCTCAAAAGGGTTCTTGCCGCCCTCTATGGCTACATACTCCTCGAAATAGAATGTCAGCACGACACTATTTACCGGGTTAGCTATGCTGACTGTCCTGCCAAGCAGGTCAGTGATGGTTACAGTGCCATTTGATTTATCATCCGTGGTGCCCCCACCAGTCGTCAGGAGGACCATTACCACAAGGATGCAAAATATCAGTTTTGTCAAATCCAACAACCTCTGGGTTTCTCATCACCATACGTTCAGAATCCATTCCTTTTCACGCTTATTTTCCATATCAGTGAACAAAGTATTTGCAACAGTCTCCGCCAACCAGAGTGCTCCGTTATATCCGATGATGGGATGCCTGTACAAACCTGCACGGTCAAATGTTGGAAATCCAACGCGCACCATGGGAATATTGTAGTCGATGGCTACAAAGCGGCCTTTAGAATGACCCATAATCAAATCGAGTTCTATTTCTTTGTCGCGTAAACGGCGCTCCAATTCCCATAAATCCGCATTCAATACGACTTCCATATCGAAATCAGCCTTCTCCTTGATCTCTGCGAGTCTTGGATCATTCTTGTATGTGGGATTATCGTCGCCGAGGAGAAGAAGAACCGGCTTCATCTCTACCTCAAGACAGAACTGTGCAAGGCCGATGACCAGGTCAGGATCACCGTATATTGCCACTTTTTTATCAGCAAAGAACATGTGCGTCAGGTCGACCATTCCATCTATGGCTCGCCCCCGTTCTCTGACAAGGGACTTGGGTATTGGCTTTCCGGTCAGCTTCGTGATATTCTTGAGAAACGCATCTGTATTCTTGATGCCTATGGGCGTTGGCCCCACAATCGAGGGAACGTCGAACTCGTTTTTTAGAAACTCGGCTGCGCTTCCACCTTCGTATCTGCAGAGGGCGATTGAGCCTTTAGCACTGGCACTGTTTATAAAATCCTCTACAGTAGTATTTCCAAAGGTGGTGATGGTCTTATCCGGCAGTATAGGGGAATCGAAGTCCTCCGTATCCATGAACACAGTGCCCTCAACATCCATCTCTTCAAGATAGTGTTTGATCTCGACCACGTCACCGGGATTTAGCCAGCCGGTGAATACATTGAGCTTGCCGGTTGGCTTTCCCTTCTTGGCCAGGTTTGAGATGAATGCTTGAACCGCTGCGTTGTAGCCGCTGACATGGCTGCCGCTGTAGCTTGGAGTATGTACGGGTATTAGGTAGACCTTGCGATCAGGATAGCTGGCCTTCAAGCTTCGATTGATCTTCGTTATGGCACCCTCAACATCATCGCCGATCGTCTCAGTCGAACAGGTCGTGATGATAGGTATTATTCGAACGTGGGGATATCTCTTCACCAGAACGTCCACACCATCTTCTATTCTCTTCACTGCCCCGAACACTGCAGACTCCTCATGCACTGATGTTGAGGCAATATCGAAATTCTCCTTGAAATGCTGGGCAAAGAGGAGCCTGACGAACATGGTGCATCCCTGGCTTCCATGCACCAGGGGAATGCAGTCCTTGACTCCTATTCCGGCAAATTGAGCGCCTGCCGGTTGGCAGTTGTATATTGGATTGATAATGCCGCTTCGTTTCTTATCTTTAATCTCACAAGCCATAGTCGCCTCCCTTGAAAATTGGAAAATTCGCTATGATCAATAATTTTTCACTCGAAGCTCGCCGTTCAGAGACCGGGTGACTGTGATGTCGATAAGCCTCTCTTTGACGCTTTGCATGATTGGCTTGATTTCGTCTTTGTCCAGATTCTTTAACCAGGGAAGACTGGCAGACAGCTCGGCTGCTACAACTTTTGCATCAGCATAAAAATATCTGTCAGCCATTGTCTCGGTGGCCGAGGGCTCTCCTGCCATGATCTCTCCAACCTTGGTCAGGATGCCATCGATATTCTCTTCCCTGTCCCAGGCCCTGGAGAAGAACTGCCACAGACATCTCTCCTGGATCTCATTGACTATTGCCTCTGCGTTACGGTGCATATCCATCTACCCCGGAGAGGTCCTCTCCTGCCAGCCGCCAAAGGGGAGAATTCATGGCGTTGTACATGTCCCTGGCCATGTTCACTGCACCCTCAAATCCCATATAAGGACCGTTGTGGTAGGCATGGCCGTTGATATAGGGCAGATGCAGCTTCTTTACCAGGTCGCCTACCCTGGGGCCAGTCAGGAGCAGATCCGGCTTGACCTTCTCTATTACTTCAAAGAACTCAAGCTCATTTCCGTCGTCGATGTAGATTGTTCCAGTCCTGCCTCGGGCAATAGCCTTTTCGAAATCCTCCTGATGTCCGAATTTGGAAGACATAGCCACAACCTTCATGCCCAGATCATCTTCCAGCGCCTTTGTCCAATGCCAGAGACGCGGCCCACCAGTCCATATTGCCACCTTCTTTCCAGGCAGACGTGCTTTGTACCAATCGTACTTTGGCTTCCATTTGGCAACTTCCCTCGATATAACTTCTTCAGCTTTGTCATCCAGTCCGAAGTAGGCGGCAACCTTTCTCAACGCAATCTGACAGTACTCGAAACCCCAGGCATCTATATCCATCCTTGGAATCCCATAGCTCTTTTTTAATTCATTGGCGATATATCCCGCGGATCTGGCGCAGTTGACCAGGTTAAGCTTGGCACGATGCATCCCCCTGAGAGAATCATAGGTCGTGTTTCCTGTGAAGTGGGCGATTATCTGTATTCCCATATCCTCGAAGTACTTCTGAAAGACATAGCTGTCCTCCTGGATATTATAGTCTCCAATGTAATTGATGGTGTAAGGACTTGTGATTTTAGGCTCCCAGGTTCCTACCTTTTCTCTCATCCATCCGATGTTGAACTCATGATGTCCCTTGGACTGACTGACGCCTGCAAAGCCAGGACATTCTACCACAAATATGTCTACATCACCAAGCTCTGCCTGGACCTCTGCTGCGACCTTCTTTGGATCGTCTCCTATCAGTGCTGTGGCGCATGTCGTGTAGACGATCATCCTTTTTACATTTGGCATCTCTGCAAATGCTTCGATCATGCTCGCTTTAAGGCGACGCATTCCTCCAAATACAACATCATTCTCCTTCAAGTTTGTAGACCAGACATACTTAAGCTGGAAGTTGTCATTGTCGCTCGGATAGCGTTTTGTGTGCCAGGTATCATAAGCGCAGCCTACAGGACCGTGTATCATCTGTATGGTATCCTTAAGAACCCCGCCGATCACAAGCTTAGCTCCGCAATAGGAACATCCGCGTTCAGATAACGTGCCTGGTATCGTCGGAATGTTCGAACTTGGAAGAAACTGGGTCGTATCCTCGCCCATCTCCTTAATATAACAATGCCTCTTCCTCTCAGGAATGGCAGTGTCACAATCAAATAACACCAATGGCATTTTATAAGCCTCCTGTTTTTTTATTTGTAGTTTCTATAAATTCATTGAAATGACCTGTGCACGGCTTCCTAGGCCCCTCCTGGCAGGGAGTTGGCCTCAGCCCTTCCCCTCCGAGTTTATCCTCGGATGGTGCATCAAATGATTCAGTAAGATTTATCCGAGCGCCATCTCGCCTTCTTCCTCGGTTCTCACTCTTATGGCGTTATCAATCGGGATGACGAAGATTCTTCCATCGCCTATCTGGCCTGTCTGGTTCACCTCGATAATGGTTTTAACAACTCTCTCCATATCGCAGTCCTTGACGATGATGCTGAGCATTCTCTTGGGAATGTACTTCATTTTCATTTGATCGGGCGCTGTGACCTGAGATGGATTTAAAATCCGCAGACCACGCTGCTTTCCTCTTCCAGTGACCCGATGAACGGTAATGGATGGAATGCCAATACTTGCCAGAGCATCCTTGGTAGCTTCCATTTTGTTCATTTGGATGATGGCCACAAGCTCTTTCATTCTAAAGCCCCCGTTGGCCTGTTCTGATGGTATAGGCCTCATCAACCGTATTTACGAAGATCTTGCCATCTCCAATGTTTCCAGTCCATGCACTGTCCTTGATGATCTTGACTGCTGTATCGAGCTTATCGTCATCAACTGCCATCATTACCATGGTTTTTGGAAGGTTATCATAGACAACGCTCCCTACCTGAATTCCTTTCTGCTTGCCACGACCAAAGACCTCAATCCTGGTCATGGCAATAAAGCCGCTAGCTTCCAGTCCATCTGCGACCTTGTCCGCGGCCTCAGGCCTAAGAACGGCCCGGATCATCTTCATATCCAAATCCCTCGAATCATGTCCACTCGATATCACCTGCAACTTTTGAAATGGGACTATTTTGCGTTTGTTCACGACTTTGCTCAAATCAAAGTCTGCCACTGGCATCGATGCCGAAATAGACAAATGCCTTGATCTCGCTGGCTTTACACATTCACAAATCATTGCACCAATTAGGTCTTCCTCAAATGTCTCTTGTTAAACGAATATGCTTAATTTACCTCCAAAAGTAAACAGATTTGGATAATATAATTAACTATTTGAGATGCTTTCTGAAGAGATATGGACATGACCTAAACGTTCCTATGCAGTTTGCAGGAGTTACGCAGTTTGAATAATAAAGGCAGATCTCCGACAGTGAAATGATTTTTCTTCAATTTGATTATTTGAGCAAATTTTACTTGGATTATCGTTCTAATTTAATCGATTTTAGTATTTGGATAAAATTTCTTATCTGCCTGTCTATCTGGCCTAAAAGACGCTCAAATGCCTCGCAGTCCGGTCCAGCAAAGGCCACTGCTGCACCCTGCCAGCGCCCTCCATCCATGCCAACCTCTGAGAAATGCAGCTCGAAGGCAGCCAGATCTTTCGGAGCAGTCTTCATTTCGAGCATATACCACCATAAAACAATCCATCCGCGCACCTTTGCCTCAGTAAGCAGCCTTTCGGCCAGCCGCATGTCATCTGAATCGATGTAAGGCGGATCGATAAAAAGCAACTTTGTCTGAAGGTCTCCAGAAGAAAAACGTCGAAGCAAGGAGAGGACTCCGTGAAAGCCGTCCTCCTGATGAAACATCGGCATCGTCGCATGGTCCGGCTCAGATACAGCAGCACAGGGAAAAAATTTCTGCCAGGAGGCAGAAACATCAGGATCTGTATCCCAGATTTCGGCATTCAGACTGGCGCTCTTTCTCCGGACAAGTTCATAGATGAGCCGGGCGGACCCTGGATAGAGCAGTCCATTTCGATCAATATTCAATTCCGCCAGTATTCGAAAAAAGCAAAAATCGTTGAGGGATGGCAAAAGCGGCCAGACCTTGCCGATACCTCCCTCCCAATCACCAGACGACTTCAGGGAATAATGAGGGTGTCCCACATGACTTTCCGCATAGACCAAGCTACCGCCAGGTTCGAGGAGGTGATCTGCCGCCTCCAGCAGGAGGAAATGCTTCCAGACGTCGCCAGCATTACCTGCATGCACTCTGTGATCGTAGCGGCTCATTCATGCCAAGAGTCTGTCACTCTTTGTACATCTTCTTGGCGATATTGAAAGCCTGAGCCGGGGTGGATCGGGCTATTTTCTGGGCATCATCAAAGGACGGCTTTGAGGCAGCTGCAGTTGCCGCTGCGGTTCGCAGAAGCTTCTTATCCACTTCGTTGGTCAGCCAGCGGGCTCCGCCTATACCTACCAGAACTGCGCCGGCGATAGATGCCATGGAGACGGTTATATCATCAGTTCCCATCCCACTCTTCGCGCCCCAAATAACTGCATTGCTGAAAGCTCCATAAAGGCCCCAGGATATGAAGGCTGCCACTGCTCCTAAGAGTATATTTCCTGCAAAACCGGGGCGAATTATGGTGACTTCACCTGCCGTCTCCTCACTGGGCCTGACAAAACCGTTATCGCTCACCAGTGCATTTACAATTCCGCCTACTGCACCGCTCAGCATGACTATGCCGATAGGTATCAACATTGACGTTTTAAGCACCCCCTTCACCAAAGCTATTGAACCGATACGAGAAAGCTGCATCCATCCCCTCAGATGATTGCTGTGGACCCGCATCAATTGTCATTCTCTATTTTAAACTAATTTTTTTAATAATGATTTGTCCTAATACTATTTGAACTTTATGTTTGAAGCTTGAAGTATGAATTGCCCAATAAAGCGCCATTATAAATGAGAGCTAGGTGCTGATAGTATTCATCAGTTCTATCAGCACTTCAAAGCTGGTATTCATAGAGCATGCATAATAGAGTAGCCGTAAAGACCTTTCCAATGCTGGCAATGTGGAACGGAGAATCCTTTCCATTAGGCGGATACTCATAAGATATGCCCAGCTTCTCAGAGTGTAGCAAGACCTGTAGACTTGATTTACCTTGGATTTATTCCTCAATTCTTGTCAAGTACTGGTCCAAATGCGTTTGTGTATTGAACATGCTCGGCATTTCCTCCGAAGGCAGCGGCTCACCACAACCTGCAAATGGCAGTACCACTAGAACGGCCAGCATGATTAGGCCCATTAGATTGGCAACTCTATTCATTCTGGTCTTTCCGACCAGCTTGAAATGACGTCCAGGGCTGGCTGGGCCTGTCTTTCAGATAGCCTTTCAAATGGTCCCATTGAATGTGCTTTCTTAGGAATTTGGTAGCGTCAAATGGCATGCCGGATGAGTTGCCCCATATGGCCCAGAAGGAGAGGTTCTCAGCCATTCTGCTATCCATCACCTTTCCATCAACGGTTCCACGAGGCTGGAAGGGCAAAGGACGGCCCGGCTGTGACATATACTCCCTGGCGTCCAACTCGTAGTGACCGTCTACCGTGCGGGAACAGGGATTGTCTTTGTGAAGATAAACGTCGTGATGATCAGCCAATATGGTCTTCGCCGATTCAACGTCTAATCGGCCATGATGCTCGGCCATCAGCTCGGCCAGCCTCACCTGACGGGCTCCCT
>JAQTYS010000262.1 GCA_028688175.1 Methanothrix sp.
GTCTTCCTACCGACATGTTTAAATGGGGTAGCACTTACCTTCAGTCCTGCTGGGCAGGTAGATCAGCTGGAAGATCGCTACCTTGGCATGGTAGAGGCCTCGGGTTCAAATCCCGACCTGTCCATTTTTGTCTCTTTTCTTGGCATAATTCAATCAAAGCATCGTTGTTTTAGGCAAAGGCATATTTTGCCTGGAAATCCGGCAAAGGGGTGAAGAGATGTACGAGATCCTGCAGATGCTGGCAATGGCCTTTACCATCGGCCTTACTGGGGCGCTGGCACCCGGACCTACGCTTGTGGCCACGGTTAATTCCTCGCTTAAAGAAGGCTGGAAGGCCGGCCCAAAGGTGATCGCAGGCCACGCTCTGATTGAGACCCTGATATTTCTCCTCATCATCGGCGGGCTGGCTGATGCCATGCAAGGATATTCCCGCGCTATTGCTCTGCTGGGGGGCCTGGCTCTGGTTGTCTTTGGATTTATGACTGTTTTTGGTAGCCGCAGCGCCACATTAGCCCGGCCTGAGGGACAGGTGTTAGGCAATGCCTACCTGGCAGGAATTATCACCAGCGCGTCTAATCCCTACTTCTGGATCTGGTGGCTTTCCATCGGCAGCGCCATGGTGCTCTCCGGTCTGCATTCCGGATTGGCAATCGCGGCAGTCTTCTTGATCGGCCATTGGCTGGCGGACTTTGGATGGTACACTCTGGTCTCGATCAGCCTGGATCGGGGACGCAGCATCCTCTCCGAGAGGAGCTATCGACTAATCCTGGGAATATGCGGCATCTTTTTGGTCTGCTTTGGCATCTATTTCCTGAGCGCTGCCTGAACCGGGTGGAAGCATTGGACATAAAATCTCGCTATCCTTAAATAAAAGCTTGATGAGGTTTAAAGGGAGATATTGCTTGTCAATAAAGGATGATCTGGCCTATCTGAAGTCGATTCGCATATTCATCGGCATATCCGTATTCATCTTCGCTCTGACGACCGTGATGGGTTATTATGCCGCAGCAGTCGATCCCAAGCTGGCATCCGAATGGACGAAAGAGCTGGAGATGCTGAAGTGGATTTTGGATCAGCCGCCGGTTCTCATAATGCTCATAATATTCCTCAAGAATCTCCTCGCCAGCGCCATGGCCATGCTGCTGGGCCTCGGCCTGGGTCTCATTCCTTTGATGGTCGTCACCAGCAACGGCTTTCTGCTGGGCATAGTAGGCTATGCTTCCGTGCAGAAGGCGGGCTTACTCTTTCTAGCTGCAGGCATCCTGCCTCATGGTATTATCGAGCTTCCGGTAGTACTGGTCAGCATTGCTATCGGCTTTAGACTGGGCTATCTGCTGGCCCTGACCCTGGCCAAGGAGAAGGCCGACCTCTCCGGCGAGACTCGGATGGCCATCCATTTTCTCGGGCGCTATGTCGCGCCGCTGCTCTTCCTGGCGGCGGCCATTGAAACCTTTATCACCCCGTTTGCAATTTCGGTGGTTACATGACCGATTCCAAGATGATAAATAAACAAGCCAAGCTTCCGGCTAAGGAGGACTTTAGCGAATGGTATCACGAGCTGCTCACGATGGCGGAGGTCGTAGATAATCGCTATCCTGTGAAGGGTATGTGCGTCTGGTTTCCCTTCGGCTACGCCATCAAGAAGAATGTCTATGCCATCATCAGAGAGCTTTTAGATCCCGACCATCAGGAGACCCAGTTTCCTCTGTTGATCCCGGAAAACGAGTTCATGAAAGAGGCCCAGCACATCAAGGGCTTTGAGGAGGAGGTCTACTGGGTGACCAGCGGCGGGACTTCTCCTTTGGACGTCAAGCTCGCCTTGCGACCCACGAGCGAGACGGCTATTTATCCCATGTTCAAGCTCTGGATCAGGTCGCATGCCGACCTGCCGCTGCGAATTTATCAGATCGTCAACACCTTCCGCTATGAGACCAAGCATACCAGACCGCTCATACGCCTGCGGGAGATCACATCCTTCAAGGAGGCGCATACCGTTCATGCTACCTGGGAGGAAGCTGCTGGCCAGGTAGAGGTGGCCATTGCCAGGTACTCGGAGTTCTACCGCCGTCTGGCCTTGCCATTCCTGGTAAGCCGTCGCCCCAGCTGGGATAAGTTTCCCGGAGCGGATTACACTACAGCCATAGATGTCATCATGCCTGACGGCAAGACTCTGCAGGTGGGCACGGCGCACCATCTTGGCTCCACCTTCGCCAAGACCTACGAGATCACCTACGAAGCGGAAAACGGCGAGCAGAAGCTGGTATCTCAGACCTGTTACGGCATCTCGGAGCGCTGCATTGCCGCTCTCATTTCAGTACATGGGGACGCAAACGGCCTGGCTCTGCCCTGGGAGGTAGCACCTACTCAGGTAGCAATAGTGCCCATCCTCCTGGGCGACAAGGAGAAAGTTCTGGCAGTCAGCCGACAATTGCAGGATGAACTCTCCTCTGCCCGCGTGCGCGTGCAGCTTGACACCAGCGATGATCGGCCGGGTGCTAAGTTCTACAAGTGGGAGATGAAGGGCGTGCCCATTCGACTGGAGGTTGGGCCCAGGGATATTGAGAAGGGTGTCGTCACCCTAGTCCGTCGCGATAAAGTCAAGAAAACGGTGCCCATGGAGGGACTGGTACAGGCCATCAATAAAGAGGCAGAAGAACTCCAGGCTGCCCTCTTCGCCAAAGCCATGAATCATCATGAGGCCATGGTGAAAAAGGTGGTCAGCATTGAGGACGCTAAGGTGCAGACCCAGGTGGGCGTGGCTCTGGTGCCCTGGTGCGGATCGGTAGAATGCGGCCATGAATTAGAGGACCGGGTGGAAGCGAATATGCTGGGCGAGCCGCAATACGTCACCTTCCCTGAAGCTGCCTGTGCGGTCTGCGGCAAAATGAGCGCCGGTAGGACCTACATGGCACGACAGTACTAAATTTTAACGGGATTAAATCCGATCTACATTATTTTTTTAATAACGGAGGTGGGACCACAGTTTCATCATAGGGCCCAATTCTGCAAAGGGAGGTTCTTTCCGGCCAAGTCACAATGACCAAATTAGACCTATTCGCCGCCAAAATAACAATAGACCTTTTCTACTGTGGCCAAGTAGTAGTATGCCTTTATCATATTTACCTTTTTTGCCTAAAAAACCAGATATTGTCCGGAATAAAACCAATAAATGTTAAGATTTAATAAATAATTTTAGACAATTAAGCATTATTAAATTGAGTTATAGATCACTTTTAATTATATAATATTAAAAAATCATGGCCAATATGTGTTAGTGACATATTTTCATTTTATTCGACAGATAGATCATTCCAGATCACAAATTTACTGCTCTCCGAAATAGGCTTATCTTGATAGATATTATCAGTATGTGAGTTGTCTATGGATCAAATTCCCTTAATGGAGCTGGCAGGCATCATTGTCTCCGGGATATCTGCTCAATGGCTTGCCTGGCGTCTAAAGTTCCCTTCTATTCTCTTGCTTATAGTTTTTGGATTTATAGCAGGCCCGTTGACCGGCTTTCTGCATCCGGATAGGTTAATGGGTCCGCTCCTTTCGCCCTTCATAAGCATATCGCTAGCTTTGATCCTCTTTGAGGGCGGATTGAGCCTGAAGATAGCAGACCTGATCGGGACAAGAATTGTGGTGCATAACCTTCTCACCATTGGTGTTTTCACGACTTGGATTTTGGCCTCAATTTCAGCATATATTATTTTGGGGTTAAATCCGCTATTATCAGTGCTTTTAGGTTCGATTCTGGTAGTGACCGGTCCTACAGTTATAACACCTCTGCTTCTGTATGTGCGCCCCTCTGGAAGAGTTGGCTTT
>JAQTYS010000263.1 GCA_028688175.1 Methanothrix sp.
CCTGATCCGAATTCCTTCTCCAGCTGCCGCCATTTTTTTACGCCAATCAGCTCATTAAATTCGGACCAATTTATGCCCAATTCGCCGACCTTTTCGAGATCCCAATTCTTCAATGCCTGCAGAGAATCTTGCATTCCTTTGACTGCCGGATAGAGGCAGACCATGGGAATAGAAATGTATTTTACGCCGATCCTCTCCAGCTCAAATAAGGAAAATTTCGGGGTCTTGCCACCGGGAATCAGGTTGAAGGCCAGAGGAATTTCTATCGCCTTGACGAGATGCTCTACCTCAGGCAATGACTGCGGGCATTCCACGTAGATGTAATCCGCCCCTGCCTTGGCATAGGCAACAACACGTTCGATGGTCTTATCGAACCCTTCTATGGCCCTGGCATCTGTTCTCGCACCAATTACCAGATCCGAGCCTTCTTCTTCTCTAGCTCTGATCAGGGCTCTTATCTTGGAGACCATATCATCTTTGGAAATGATAGTCTTCCCGCTCATGTGCCCGCAGCGCTTGGGCCAGGTCTGATCTTCGACTCGGATGCCCCCCGCATCGATCCAGATGAAATTCTTAGCAGTCCAATAGGCATTCAGGGCATTTCCGTATCCTGTGTCAGCATCGACATCGACTGGAATTGATACGCTATTGACTATATTTCTCGCTCGTTCCAGCAGCTCCCCAAAGCTGATCAGCCCCAGGTCAGGCTGGCCGATTGCCGATGCGGAGATGGCATATCCCGATGTTCCCATCAGCTTGAATCCTGCTCTCTCAATTAAAATGGCAGAGAGAGCGTCATGGCCGCATGGTCTCAGAAGAAGACCGGGCTTTTCCAGCAGTTGTCTGAATATTTTTGCTCTTTGCATATTGGTCACCCCGGCAATCGAAGATTAATACTCATATGCCCCTTTCAGTTGATATAGATTTAGTCTGAAAGCATGGCGAATCCAGCTTTTTTCATAGATGATAGTTGATGATTTCAGGAATATTTTAATTGCTCACCATTCTCCGAGGTTATCTTATTATCTTGGGAAGCATATCAATACTTATGACAGAAATAACAGTCGAATCGGTCTTTGGGGTGAATGCAGGCATCGTGTGGGAAGCTCTCCATCAAAATGGCCCTTCTGCTATCGACAATCTTGTGAAAGCGACAGGATTGAGCAGGGAATTGGTCTATGGCGCATTGGGATGGCTCGGTCGCGAGAATAAGATCATCCTGGAGAAGCGAGGACGGGCATTTGTCGTCTCATTGATGCCGTGAACTATCGCGCCCTGAAGGACACAGCTTCCCACCTTATCGCCAAAGCACCATGATTCTTAATTTTATCCAGTACACTATTATTTTTAAACATAATACAGGATTATGTTGATCAAGCCTTCCATCCGGCAACCTTCATAAACCACCTTGATCATCTGCTTTTGTCGATGTATAGGACCGTATTTAAATCAATAAATATGAAGAAGTGATTAAAAAATGAAAAATTTGAATATGCTCATGGCATTAATCCTGCTGCTCTGTGCGGCATTTTTTGCCATGCCATTGGCTATGGCTAGTGAAGAATCAATGGGATTGGTGAATGAATCTCAGATGGATGCATACAACACTACAGAATTAGTATCATTTGTTGAGTCTGCTGTGGCCTATGCCCATGAGAACGGCAAAGAGAAAGCGCTTGATGAGTTTTCCAATAAGACCGGCTCATTTGTCCAGGGAAAACTCTACATCTATGCCTATGACTTCAACGGGACAAACATTGCTCACCCCTTCAAATCCGATTGGATCGGCAAGAACAAGATAAACCAGACTGATTCCAATGGCGTTTGCTATATCAAAAATCTGATACAGGTTGCCAAGGAAGGAAAAGGGTTTACTTACTTCATCTTCCCCAATCCATCTCATGATAATAGAGACGAGTTCAAGATCGGCTACGCAATGAAAGTAGATGACACTTGGTGGCTGGGATCTGGAATCTACGTATCATGTCCGTGATGAGCAATAGTTCTCTTTTATTTTTTTATCTGAAGCAATAGCTCCAATTAGATTCAATGCTCCTGCTGGCTAACCTCCTAGAAAATTCCTCTTTTGGCAATGCTGCGCAGAGTGGAAAGCTTTTGCAGGGCATCTTCCAGAGTGTCTATCTTCTTAGCAAAGTGGAAGCGTATTAGATGCCTTACATCTTCCCGGAAAAAACTGGAGCCAGGAACTGCGGCCACGCCCACTTCCTTTGCCATCCATTCGCAAAAGAGGGTATCGTCCGGACACCCGAATTCGGATATGTCCATCATTACATAATAGGCTCCCTGAGGATAGGTGTAACTTAGTCCTTCTTCATCCAGTCCTTTGATGAAAAAGTCCCTCTTCTGGGTATACATCTCGCACAGCTCCTCATAATATTCATCAGGAAAACCAAGCGCCGTGACGGCTGCCTCTTGCAGGGGTGCGGGCGCGCCCACCGTTAAAAAATCATGCACCTTTCTCACCCCATCGATTATAGCAGGAGGAGCTATCAGATAACCCAACCTCCAGCCGGTGATGGAATAGGTCTTGGATAGAGAGCTACAGGATATGGTCCTCTCAAACATGCCAGGCAATGATGCGAAATAGACATGCTTGTATGGTTTATAGACAATATGCTCGTAGACCTCATCGGTTATTACGAATACGTCGTACCGATCTGCCAGCTGGGCAATGAACTGCAGCTCCTCTAATGTGAAGACCTTTCCAGTAGGATTGGAGGGATTGCATAGAATCAGCGCCTTGGGCCTCTGCTCAAATGCCCTTGTCAGCTCGTCTTCATCAAATGAGAAGTTGGGAGGATGCAGCGGCACAAAGATGGGCTCGGCTCCAGAGAGTATGGCATCTGCACCGTAGTTCTCATAGAAAGGCGAAAAGACGATAACCTTGTCACCTGGATTGCAGACGGTCATCATGGCGCACATCATGGCCTCTGTGCTCCCGCAGGTGACAACGATCTCTCTCTCCGGGTCGATGGGCATGCCCATAAACTTAGTCTGTTTTTTAGCCAGAGCTTCGCGAAAATTCTGAGCGCCCCAGGTTACGGCATACTGATGCGGTCCATTCATGGCCACGTCTTCCAAAGCCTGCAAGAGCGGATTTGGTGGCTGAAAGTCGGGAAATCCTTGTGAGAGGTTGACGGCTCCATAGGCATTGGCAATTCTGGTCATTTTGCGGATGACCGATTCTGTGAAATATTCCAGGCGACGGCTTGTTGACGGCATAATGCAATTGACCCCTGAAGCTATGAAATCCATCACGTGCTAGATTAATCTGTGGGTTTGATTGTTGCGTTTCTATTTTGATACAAATGCGGAAAGCTCTAAATATAACAGCATCTTAGGGAGGTATAGTCGAAAAATATGCTACTAGATCCCTATGATTATCTGCGCATCCAGGTCCAGGCGGACTTCCAATGCCGTCGCTGCGGACACTGCTGTCAGGTTGCCGATCCCATAGATATCTATCCCAAAGATATTCGCAGATTGGCGAGCTTTTTTAATGCTTCCGAGGAGGAAGTAGTCGAAGAATACACCATCCCTCACCCCAGCGAGCCGGACCTCTTAGCTTTCAAGGCAACAGTTCCTTGCATATTTTACGATGCAGCGCAGAAGGGATGCAAGATATACCAGGCAAGGCCCATGGTATGCAGATGCAGCCCATTTCTCAGCCCCGGCCAAATTGGCCTTCAGGGAGTGGAGATCTATGAGGATTGCCCGGCTTCAGAGGAAAGTTACATTAGAATTCAAAAGGATCTGGACTTTCTGCTGGCGCCCAATGCCAAAACGCAAAAGA
>JAQTYS010000032.1:0-1948 GCA_028688175.1 Methanothrix sp.
GGTCCCTAAGACACTGGCAGACCGAATCCATCTTTGTCCTAACTGTGGGCTAGAGATAGATCGAGACATCAATGCCAGCTTGAACATTCGCACCCTCGGACTGAGGGGAAGAGCCTATCAAGATCCGACCCCTACTTTGTGCAAATCATCAAAGCAAGTTAGATCGATGACGTAGGAAGCCCTGCCCCTTCAGGGGCATGGGAGGAAGTCACGGCGAAGAAGTTATACAGCACGGTTCATATAGCCCTTGTGATAATCAAATAGCAGTGTGTTAATAGTATACAGCAGAAATTATGAGCAAAAATATCCGGCAAACCCAGTGGAAAATCCGGATCGTGTGCGTCTTGCGTCTGTTGAGCTGAGAAAAGCCGGCTACCAGTTCAGGGAGCCGGAGACGGCAAGCCTGGATGCGATCCGTGCAGTCCACGGCAAGGAGCATATCGATCGCGTAATGCTTAGCGGCCACTTTGAAGCAGCATCGCTTGCGGCAGGCGGCGCTCTTGCCGCAGCAGAGCTGGCCATGCAGGATGAGCCTGCTTTCGCTCTGGTGCGCCCGCCAGGCCATCATGCCGCAGCCAACCGAGCCTGGGGAATGTGCTACTTCAATAGCATGGCCATTGCCATAAAAAATATCCGCCCCAGGGCGAAGAGAGCGCTGATTATTGATATTGACCTGCACTTTGGAGACGGCACAGTCAGCATCTTCCGGGGAGATCAAAACGTTAAGATCGTCAACCCCTGGTCGGTAGATGAGAACTTCGAGTATCTCGATATGGATGAGAGCCGCTATTTAAGGCAGGTAGAGACAGCATTCCAGGATTTTGATTATGACATTGTTGGCGTTTCGGCTGGCTTTGACACCTACCTGGAGGATTGGGGCAAGCTGCTGAAGAAAGAGGATTACTATAAAATCGGCAAAGCTATCCGAGAGGGGGCAAAAAAGTGCGGCGGGCACAGATTTGCCGTGCTGGAAGGCGGATACCACCCGGATCTGTTGTGGTGCATAAAAAGCTTTATCGAAGGATTCGAATGAGACCGGAAAGCGCAATCTTATTCTTGTCTCTTATCTAAATCTCGTAGGAACACAGCTTTGGTTTTCCTCCCTCTATTATCATATAGTCAAGGCCGCAATCATTGCCATCTCTTCCCCAGGAGCCCGTATTTGCAGTTCTGCTATCCTCATCCACATAGCCTCTATGGGTGTGCCCATATACCAACCAGCCATCTGCACCGGTATAGATGGATCTGGACTTGGACTGAGCCAGCTTTTCCACCGTATCCATGGCATTATGTTTGCCTTTGAGCCTTTCAGATGTTGACTTTTTCACAGACTTCATGTAATCTAAGTGAGCCTCAGGGTCTATGGCGGCCCATATTGCGCTCGCAGCCGAACCTGTGACTCCGGCAGAATTGCATAGCATGGCTGATATTGAATCGTAAAGCTTTTCGCTCTTGTCGTAGGGGTTTGCCAGGACCTCAAACTGATGACCGTGCATGAAGGTATAGTCCTCGCCTTCAATATTCAGATGAAGTCTCTTGTCCATGGTGCTAAACAGGTTCTTCGTGTTGGCGACTCTCCACATCACCCGGATGGAGTAATCATGGTTTCCAACAATGTAGTTGATAACAGATCGACTGGCGATCTCCCTCAACTTGGAAACGGCTTCCTGATTCTCTATCATGACCTCTGCTGCATCTTTTCTCCAGAAATCGAAGATATCGCCCAATAGGATAAGCCTATCCTCCTTGGTGTGCAGATACTCCTTGCCAATGTACCCCACGAAGGTCTGGAAGAGCGGATCAAGATCCAAATCGTCACATGCTCGTCCTGTTCCCCTGCATTTCCTGCCCACGTCGCTGCCGAGGTGGACATCCGAGACTACTACTATCATTTTGACTCACCTTTTTCCCGAGATTATTGTGAAGATATTATTCTCATTGGATTTCA
>JAQTYS010000032.1:2048-15839 GCA_028688175.1 Methanothrix sp.
ACAAGATAGCCGCTCCTGTTGCCCCTGCTGATCAGCATGCGTTGCGCAGCAGCGAGAGGGTGAGCCGGGACTTCGCCCTGGTGCGCCCGGGCCGGGCAACCACGCCACCAGCGCTGCTTCCCGGCAGGCCTGAACCCATGCAGGAGCTGGCGGGCACGCGCGCGGGTGTTACGTGCGGGCAAGGCCCTAGTACATCCAGGCCTAATCAAAGCCATGATTGTGAGAGGATAATATGCCTTGCCTTTGTGAACATCTGACCGTTGTTCTTCGCGCCTTCGCGTGAGATTCAACCGGGTTCGGTTTCACGCGAAGGCGCGAAGCCGCGAAGTAAAAACATTGGTTTATTTCGGCCTCGCTGTACTAGCTCCCCTCAACGCCGGGGAGGCTCGGAAGATATGCCCTTGCAGTTGATGGTCATGGCTGTATTCAGGTTAAATTATTCAGGCGAAGCCTCAGAAGAAAAGTCGGGCCTTTTGCTGCAAGCCCCATAAAAAATCCGCAAATTCTTCAGGATTGACCTTTACGCAGAGATATCATCCAGATCAAAAACAGTCATCCCCTCATCCCTTAATTTGCTTTTGCTTTCTATTTTTCTTGCAACTACTGCGAAATATTCCTTCCGTTCTTCATTGTTCCAGCGCACATACGTTGATTTCTCTTTTAGATCTTCAAATATCCGTCTTGTATTATCAGCCGTCAGAGTCTGCCATTTGCACTCAACAAACATAATATCTTTTGAGTTTTCATTCAATGCAACAATATCGATCTCATATGTATTCATCCCTTTTTGCTTCCCAGGAATCTTGCCCCATTGCCTCCCGATTCTCTCAAAAGCAAAGGGCAACTTTCCAGCAATGTTCAGATCAATTAAGTACTGTTTTGCAATACCTTCAAAAATACGACCGAGATATTGGTCATATGTGGTGACTATTCGCGAAACTACTGAATTCCTGTTTATTTCGAGGATGGATCTTACTGGATACACAAATGTATACCAGAAATTCATGAAATTATCTGCCAGGGCATAGATGGAGCCTGTCTTTATATCTCGTGATTTTTTAAGAACTACGGCCCACTCTTTGGTTACAAATCCAAGATTTATGAGAACACGCAAATACTTGGGGAGATTCTGGATAAGTATGCCGGTTTCATCCGAGATTTCAGATATCCGTCTCTTGCCTTTCGAGATTGCTTCCAGGATCAGTTCATAGTTGGTCGGGGTCCTCAGTTCTTCCTTTAAAAGAAAAGTGGCTTCATCATAAAGAAAAGTCGCTCTTTGCAGTATGTTCTCATTTACATTATCGATAAACGAGAGGTTTTGATTAAATTTGTTAAGATATGCAGGCACCCCACCAAGACAGCCATAGATCTGCACCATTTCTTCTGCATTTTTTTCTGGGAAAAAATGAGTTACATGGGCGAACTTTAAAGGTTGCACTTTAATCTGCCCGGTTCGTCTGCCATATAAAGGAGATTTATATCCGAGAACCTCATTTTCCATCATCCCTATGCTTGAGCCGAGAAGTATTACCATGGCATTGGCATCCTTGAGATGCAGGTCCCATGCCGATTGAAATGAGGACATTGTCGCATTACTGCCCTCGATTAAGTATGGAACCTCATCTATAATAATAACAGGCTTGCCTTTTATCTGCTGGGCTATGAATTTGAGGGCTTCATCCCATTTGGTGATCTTTGGCTGGTATATGCTGAGCTGTAGAGATGCCTTTTCCAGAAAGTCTTCCACCTGTTGCTCAAGGTTGAATTTCTGGGATAGATAGTAGACCGATGGTTTTTTTGCTCTGAATTTAAGGGCAAGTTCGGTTTTGCCAACTCGCCGCCGTCCATAGATTATTACAAGCGATGATGAATCCTTTGCATATTCGGATTCAAGGAAGGCAAGTTCTTCATCCCTGTTGATAAATAGGCCCATGATCCTAAGTATTGCGAGTCTATAAATTTAAGCATTTCTGTCCTGCGGTCCTGATATGGATGAAGTCGCTATACAGCTGGACGCCGCGCGCGACTGTAAGGCGCTGACGGCCTCCTGCTCCGGGTTCTGGCTCCCCTGGCTCTCTGGAGTGCGGGAAGTCTTGGATAAATTGGCTATTGCGGATGATCGGTTAGTGATTGATCAGTTTCTTATCAATCGGCATTCGTGCTTTTTTCCGGGGTGCCGCGAGTCGGCCCCTGTGGGTAGCGGCCAACTGAGCTCCCTCAGCCCCGGGAAGACTTAGATAGATAGGTCTTGGACCAATAGTTAGGGAGTGAAGTATTTACTGGTATCACATTTTTGATATGAATATTCCGCCTACATGAGGTAGATTACAATGTTCATCTGTGGGAACTAACTGCATAGTCCCATATGATTCATTTAGGGGATGACCTGTGTGATGCCATGTATAACCAGCTATTGCTCCATGTTTCCGATTTAGTTCTGAGATATCCGTATCCCTATCCCCAAAGTAAACGAAATCATCAACCACTTTATTAGGATTCTTCCACCACAGATAAACTCTTCCTTCTATAAGTTTTGCGTATATTTCTGCTGAGTTTTCAACGCGTGAGGCCAGATTATATTTATACCTAGTTTTTTTATCGAATTCATCCAGATTTAAGTAGCCTTCTGGCACAGGTCCAGCTGCACCTCCTGCGGCAGATTTTTCTTGTTTAGATCGTAGGTTGTATCTAGTAGATCGTTGAACAATATCGTTATTACCATTAGTTCCGGATCGTCTTCTTTGCGCAATGGTTCCCGATTGGTCGTCTATAAACCTAAAAGCCTGTAATCCCATTGCATCAGCCTCTTCCTCCAGGCCTGCTTGATCATTGATCTCCAGCCTTTTTATTTGCCCCGTCGCCCTCACTCGCCCCTCCTTCTGCTGCACCACATGCCAAGCCTCGTGGGGCAGATGCCTCTCCTGCCCTGGCCCCAGGTAGATCTGGTTGCCTTGAGTGTAGGCCAGCGCACCCAGACCTGCAGGCCTGTCAGAGTTCGCATGCACTCGAACGTCAGACATGTCGATCCCTGAGAGCGATTCAATGCCAGCCTTCAACCGGTCGGGCATCGCTGTGCGATTAGGCCTAGGCTCCAACTGCTCCGGCTTTGCCGCGAGGGCATTCGGCTCAAACTTGCCCTGCACCGGCTGCCCTTTCGCCTCCTGCCCCGGCTCAAACTGCCTCTTCAGCCCCTCAAAGAATGCTCTTGGCATGGGAGAGCTTTTTACACCCAGACCTGCTGAGTTGAGAATCTGTGCACCATGCTGGGCGCAGTTGTGTTGATATAAATGGAACTTCTGCGCTGATGACTCGGACCGATTCATAGCTGCCTGCAGGCGGGCCTCCTGCTGCGGATTCGTCCTGATGGTCATGTTGTCGATCAGATCGTGGTCTTCCTTCACCTCGCCCTCTACCCAGGACCCTTTCTCCGCCTCTCTGCCAAGCCCTGCTTTGGGGCTGAAGCCCTTCGTCTTCTCCGAGTTGACTCCGACACCTATATGATCAAGGCCAAAGGACCCCTCATACAGCCCTACCTTGACATAACGCTGCACAACGGGACCGGCGGACTTTTCGGCAATGTCCCCCTCCTGCCCGCCCGCGGGCCTTTCGGCGGCTAGCTTCGGCTGCACTGGCGCGTGTAGAGGTATGTTTGCCAGATTGAAGTTGAAAAGAGAACGGGGCTGATGCTCTCCTTCCAGGTCGCTATCCGCTGCCCTGCTAGCAAAGCCCCTCTGTATGAACATACCAGACTTCCGCTGCCCATCCCGGCAACAGGAGCACTTTTCCGGAGTATGTACTCTTTGCATCATCATAATCACTAATCCTCGTCAGATAATTACTCTCTTAAAATGTATTAAATATTTTCATTCCCTTGAGCCTGCTCATTGAACCTCACCGATTCCAGAGGCTCTGGGCTCAGCCGCTCGAGCCCTCTTCGGATAACGCGAAAGGCATCAGCGTGTATCCCTGCCCCCACTCTTCCTGCCAGACCGCCTCCCGGCTGCCGTCAGAGTTCCAGCGGTACAGAGCTGCCCGCCCGTCCGCTGCTCTGTAGATCAAAAGATAAGAGTCGCCCTCTAGCTCAAAGGCCATGGGTGCATAGTCTTGCCCCCACTCGTCACTCCAGACCGCCTCAGCGGTTCCATTGGCCGGATCCCAGCGGCAGAGAGTTGCTTGCCCGTCCTCAGGCCGATAGCCCAGGAAGACCGGCTGATTGGCAATCTCAAAGAAGAGCAGCCTGCTGTAGCCTTTCTCCCAGTTATTAATCCAGATGCTCTTCCTCACTCCACCCGCATCCCAGCTGCACAGCTCCGCCTTGCCGTCGCCCGGCTTATAGGCCAGAACAAGAGACAGGCCGGAGAGCTGCACTCTGTACAGTACATATTCTTTCTCCCAGCCGCTCGACCAGATCAATTTAGAAGCTGCGTCTTCCAGCTTCCAGCTGCTTAACTGAATCAGCCGCTTCTCCTGCATACTGGCCAAATAGTGAGGCTTTCCGCCCAGATCAAATACCATCAAAGCATCGGATGGCTGCCAGGTTCCGGTCCACACAGTCTCCAGAGAATAGCCTTCTTTCTCCGACTTACCGCGGGATAAGAGTACTGACCCTGATTTAGGGTTGTAAACCACGAAATGAAGCTGGTTATTGGCCTCAAATATGATCACAATTGAATCCTTCTGCCAGGTGAAGGACTTTCCCGGGGTAATGGTCACTATTGGATTTTTAGGAGTGCCGCCCGCCAATCCGTTACATAAAACGGCTAAGCCGGTAGTCCTGTCGTAAGAAGCGAAATAGAGATCAGTTCCCTGATAAAAAGGAATGGTAAGATTGCTCTTCAGAGAGGTCGGCATCGTCCCTGTTGCCAGGATCTCTAGATCCAGCTTTCCCCCCGTCTTTAGCACCCAGCGATGTATCTCAAAAGCGGCTGTGCTCTCCTTATATATCATGACATAAGGAACCGCAGCCCGATTGAAGGGCATGACAATGGAGTCTTCCTGGCGGTTAAAAGAATAAGCCTCGGATCTGCTCTTATCGGCATTCCAGATATAGACCTTCGAGTTGAATACCCTGCCCGGTCCGTCATTAAAAATTCCTTTGGGCCCGTACATCAGGAGATAGGACTTGCCCTCCAGTTCAAAAGGCGCCAGCTTGCAGCTCTCTTTCCACTTCTCCGATCTGACAGTCTCTCTTTTGCCATCAGACGTCCAATGGTATACCTCGGCGCTGCCGTTCTCCGATTTGTAGGCAACGAAATGCGCTTCTTCATTAAGCTTAAACGGCACAATCTCATATCCTGCGCCCCACCCGTAGCCGATAATATCCTTGCCTCCCTGGGAATTCCTGCGCCAGAGCTGCACATCTCCATCAGATGATCTGTAAGAGACTAAGTTCATCTGGCTATCAATATCCAGAGGGGTTATGGCGTAACTCGGATCATACTCCCAGCTCTCAGACCAGATCTTCTCTCTGACGGCTTTGGATTTGATGCCATAAAAAGAAAAGGGCGCCTTTCCGCCGGCAATAGGGCCACGAAGCAGGAAATGTGGTTTGCCTTCCAGCCAGGCAGATAGCAGGTCGCAGTTTTCCTCCCATTTTTCTGTGATAATTTTCTCTCTGATGCGATCATTCTGCCAGCGATAGGGCTGAGCTCTTCCGTCCCGAGATCGATAAGCCAGATAATGGGCCTCTGGCCGGCATCTCGTGATC
Source organism: Methanothrix sp. (assembly GCA_028688175.1). Classification (GTDB taxonomy): domain Archaea; phylum Halobacteriota; class Methanosarcinia; order Methanotrichales; family Methanotrichaceae; genus Methanothrix. Next base: position 7,756 of record JAQTYS010000032.1, read on the forward strand.
TCAATGGTATTTCCCGCCTTGCTGCTTATCCTGGACAGATCACAAATCTGAACATACTCAGGGCCGCTGTTTCCTGCATAAAAAGAGCTATCCGCCATCGCCCAACCCAATAGCTTCCTTCCCATCTTATCATCGCCCCTGGCCGGGCTTAACCAGTTGGAATTGAGGGAAACGCTCTCTCCTATTATTTGATTGAATCCAATAATTGCAACATTCTCCTCTTCGATGATGTTGTCTGAGAATAATATCTGCCGGAAAGCCCAGGATTTAATCACTTTTTGCAGGGGTCTTGACGGCCTTCCTGGGCCCTCTTTGGTGAATTCATCATTCTCAAGCAGCTTTTCGATCTCTTCAACTACAATATCTCCCACCAGGACTTTAGTTAGCCGGTTTCCTTGCATGCGCAGGGTTCCGCTGATCGGTCCGCCCAGGTTGAGCAGGCCACGCCTCATGAGATCGCCGGCCTTGGCCATCTCCTGGCGAGATAAATCCGGCCAGGTGCCGATATGCACCCTGGTCGATCCCAGGCTTAGTTTTCCCCGGATCCAGTTTTGAGTCAGGGTTGCATCTTCAGTTACCTCATGAATTACCAGAGCGAACCTCTCACTAACATCTGTGGGAAGCAGGAAGCTATTGCTGATGACGATATGCCTGGCGGTGGGACCGATCCGGAGCAAAGGAATTCCCTCACCCTCTACCCGGCAGGAACGAACGGCTATATTTTCCGTGCCCTCTAAGAAAATTGCCCCGGATGCATGCAATGCCTCATCATTGCATTCTATCGTCTTGATCAGCATGTTTTCAAATGATATTGTGGAAAGTCCTATTATCTTCATCTGGCCGGATGAAACAAGAAGAGTGGAGCTTCCGCAGCCTCTGATGTGCAAATTAAATTGAGGCGTTGCCGTCGGCTTATTTACAGTCAGGCTTTTGACATTATGCACACCCGGCAGCAGACAGATGCAGATAGTCTTCAGGGAATCTTCATCTTTTTGCTTGCTAATAAGATCTCCTATAGCCCCTGCCAGATCTGGGTACTCACCGCCCTTTCCAACCGTGACCGAACAGCTGCCTGTGCTGCCGGTCATCTCGATCTCAGTGAGGGGAGGAAATACCCGACGGCAATCTTTTAGCACAGACCATAATTCGCCGGATTTCTGCAGAACGGCAAGAGAACAACGATGGCGAATGATGCCCAGACGCGGCACGAACTCATTCTCGCCATGGGGCCATTGTATCTGGCCTGTGGCCCGGCGGGCTGGAATCAGCCAATAGTCGCCACACCTGTAATCGCCATTGGATTCGAACCGGACCATTATGCCGGTCTCAAGACCAATCCAATCAGATCCGGTCTTCAGGCTGCCATCATTATTTGCCCGCTTATTATTTGGCTGACAATCCCACAGCCGCACCTTCGGTTTGTTGCTTAGGGGAAAGTCTCTTGCGTTGATCTTGGAGCTTTCCGCCACTACTAAGGTATTGCCGTCAACAGACTGCACCGTTGCCAGCATTCCAGGCACTCCTCTGAGATCCCGAAGCTCATCAGATATCTCAATCAGTTGTCCTGGCAGAAATACATCCTGTATGCCTTGCCCACAATTCTGCAATGTGATCGAGTTGCCCACAATTTTTTCCACGGCACAAAGAACAGAGCCGTTATCACGGGACCATTTGAAGGTGGCAAGCCCCGTCTTTCCTTGCTGGTGGATCTCCACACGGTATAGCTGGTTTCCCAGACCGTGGTAGCCTGCGCCCTGCTGCAAGATGCAAGGATCCTCCGGCTCCAGAGGATCTGTCCTGACCGCAAGACCGGCAATGCGGGTCACAGCAAAACAAGGACAGTCGTCAGCCGGATTTGAGGAAAGGCTCTCCAGCTGCCGCAACTTGACCTGCCATACGGTTTTGGTGCGGGTAGCGGTATCGGTCCCACCCAGGGCCACATCCTTGATCTCGGCGTCCTCAACAGCAGTCAAATGCCTCTGCCAGACCTCGAGGTAAGCCAGATACCTACCGTCATTGTCAACTTTTTCAGGAATCAGGTCAGGTTGCGCTAAATAAGATACATCCTGCTCATTCTCGCAGAGGATACCTCCAACATAATAACGCCCCTTTCCTATTGTCAGCTCGCCAGAATTGACGCCGACAGCAAACCCGGGATTGTGTTTGGGAGCGCCGCACAGCCCAATTACGTCATGATTGGTGATCTGATTGTGATGCAGTTGGATCTCAGCCTGTTCGTTCCAGTCTGCATCGAGCTGAATGCGTCCCTGTTGCATCCGCACGCTGCTGTAATGCTTATTGGGATCAAATGTAAATCGTGTGAAATCGCCTTTCATAAGACTTCCTCAGATAATCGCGGCAACCAAACTCAGATGTTTGGTTTAATTTTGCATCCAGCTGCACTAAACAGGATCTCGGACGCCTTATCGCCTGAAGTGGTGAAATCCACAACCAGCGTAATGCCAATGCCCCAAGAGATATCCTTACCAATGGAACTCAATAGAATTGTATTCCAGTCTTCTTTAATGAGAATCGCAGGAGCTTTAAGATTAAGGATGACAGATTCTCCATCATTAATAAATATCTCACTAATTGATATTTTTCCATTAATTTTAGCTCGGAGAAAGGCTTCCAATACCTGTGAACGTATAGGATTCTCAAAGTTATAGGTCACTGGAATAGAAAAGAAGATCTTTGCTTTTGATCCGGTCTTTCCTGAGACTACTGCAACCTGTAAATCATCATATCTTAGCGATATATCGCCTACTGCACTCTCTTCAATTTTCTGAAGATGCAGGCTATTTCCGTGAACCCATGTCGTCAGCGGCGTTGCTGCCCGCAGGCATAGTTTATTGAGGGCATCCCTGACGGTCTTAACGTCTTCGAGCTGAGAACACGCTATCGGCGCAGCATAGGCCACATCTTCTGCGAGGCTTAATTTTGCGTTGAACCTGATGGAGCTTTGATCTGGAAGGGATGGCTCCTGCAGGCTAGCCTCGATCGCGGCATCTTTCTTCAAGCTGCAAAAGCAGGTAGCTATACCGTTCTCATCAGTGGAGACATTCAGCTCATCTCTGCCCGTCTCACCACTTCTAGCGCTGAGCAGTCCCTTTTCCTTTTCGATCTTGAACTTGACAATTGCACCAACGACCGGGTAGGATCCTCTGGCCACCCTGACCCTTAACGGTCCGGGAAGCTCGTATCCAGGCATCGCTTCCTGACCGTCGCCACCAACACACGAGAACGAGACCTGGCGGCAGAGACCATCGATGGCATCCTTGACGGTCTTGGCATCTTTAAGCTGGGAGCACACAGCCGGCGCAGCATAGGCCACCTCTTCCGCCACGCTGGCGTTTGCGTTGAACCTGATGGAGCTTTGATCTGGAAGGGATGGCTCCTGCAGGCTTGCCTCGATCGTGGCATCTTTCATCAAGCTGCAAAAGCAGGTAGCTATACCGCTTTCATCTGTGGAGACATTCAGCTCATCTCGGCCCGTCTCACCACTTCTAGCGCTGAGCAGTCCCTTTTCCTTTTCGATCTTGAACTTGACAATTGCACCAACAACTGGGTAGGATCCTCTGGACACTCTGACCCTTAACGGTACGGGAAGCTCGTACCCGGGCATTGCTTCCTGGCCGTCGCCACCAACATACGAGAACGATACCTGGCGGCAGAGACCATCGATGGCGTCCTTGACGGTCTTAGCATCTTTAAGCTGGGAGCACACAGCCGGCGCAGCGTAGGCCACCTCTTCTGCAAGGCTGGCGTTGGCGTTGAAGATGATTGAAGGGTGAGAGGGAACACCGTTTTCGTCAGGACATACGACATCAATAAGCGCAGCCATCACTCTAAGGCAGTTACTTTCTAGCTTGCTATTTAATTGGCAGGTGCATTGGGCAATCCCGTCCTTTCCGGTGAGAACTGAACCCGCAGGATCTATAACTGCCTTACCTTCCAAGATTTTGAATGCAATCTCCGCCCCTTCAACGGGATGTTCCCCTCGGGAGACTCTGACCCTGAAAGGTGCAGGCAGCTTGTATCCGGGCATTGCCTCCTGACCGTCGCCGCCAGCGTAGGATAAAATTATCATATCCGTCAAAGGAGGGAAAAGCTTGCGGCAATCCTTTTCAATGTTCCACTTTCCGTCTTGATTGCGATTCAATATGGCAAGGAGACAATTGTGGTGTTTGATCCCGAACTTGGACACAAAATCATTTTCGCCATGAGGCCAGTCTAATTCTCCTGTGCTTCGGGCTGCAATCATCCAGTAGTCGCCAGTTTGATAATTATCGCCATCTTTAAAGCAGACTTCAATGCCATCTTCAAGCTCTGTCCAACCGTTATCTTCAGATGAACTTTTAGTCAGTATGCCCTTGAATGACTGTGGGTCCTCCTGATCACCTTCGTTTATATCCCAACGACGGACTTTGGGGTTCGATTCATCCACATGCTTGGCCACATTTGCGGTTATTGTCAAGATCATATCAGCTTCATCGATATCCTCGACCCTGGCCAATGTTCCTGGTTCACCCAAAAGTTCCGTCTCGTCGCCTGAAACCTCAACCCAATCACCTTTTTGGATGCGAAGCTCCTGGTCCCATCCAAGCTGCTGCAGCTTTATCTTATTATAGATTTTAGGCTCGGTCTCAGTCTCTGAAATGAAGTTCACTATGGCAAAAGCTATCGCACCATTATTTCTAGACCACTTAAAAGTGGCCTTGCCGACCACTCCAGGCTCGTTAATCTCCACCCGATAGAGTTGGTTCTCAAGCCCTCGATAAGCAGTTCCCGACAGGGCTGCACATGGATCCTCGGCGAAATCTCCTTGGGAGGGCTTGAGCCGAACGGCAAGGCGGGAGTTCTTCTGATTAGTCAGATTTTCCACTAGTTTCAAAGACGCTTCCCTGCACGATTTCTTCTCCAGCTCACATGACATCAGTTTCACGCGCCACTCTGTCTTGGCGCGGGTAGAGGTGTCCGGGCCATCCAGGGCTTTTTCCCGAATGTCGTCTTCTTCCACGGCGGTGATATGCCTCTCCCAGACGTCCAGGTGGGCCAGATAGGTTCCGGAGGCCCCAACATCGATATCAAGTTGATCATCTATTTTTGAATATATTTTTATATAAACTCCGGAAGACGCTGCCTCCTCCCTCAAATTATCGTTCAACTTTTCGTTGAAGGTCAGAATTGATTCGGCCTCATTGATCTGCGCTACCTTGAGCACCTGCGGCTGAAGATCGCCTTTAACTGAGATCTCTATCCACTGATCTTTCTCCAAGCCCATGTCATCTATATTCAGGGAGAGGAGTTTAGCTTGTTTTTCCGATGGGAAGGTGACAATTTCAAAATATTGTTGATTCTCGTCCAGCTCACATAAAATCCCATCCACATACATCCGGCCGGACGATATGATCAGATCCCGACCATCGGGTGCGACTTCGACTCCAAATCCGGCAATATCGATGGGAGCTCCACTCGGGCCAACGACATCAACAACCTCTGTCTCCTGGATATGCTTTTGGATATCCGCCTGCTCGTTCCAGTCAGCATCAAGGATCACCCGTCCCTGCTGCATCAAGACCCTGTTATAATGCCTTTTGGGATCGAATGTGAACCGTGTAAAATCTCCTTTCATAACGTGCCCCCTCGCTGTAATTTATGTCATGTAAAAGATCCCGGCTTCTAGCCCGAACCTCATGTACTCCTCCAAAGCCGCTTTCAGGTTAGCCTCGCGCAAAGGCTGCTCTAAAATCCCGAAAACGCCATTCTCCGAGCCGTCTTCAGCTCCCGTTCGAACCTCCTTTGCAGAGGCGAAGCTGAGCTGAACATACCCAGGATCGCCGTAATGAACCGATGTGAATGCGGGACGCAGGCGATTTTTCACCGCCTTTTTCTCCTCGTCGGAAAGATCCCTTCCCAAAGCCTCTTTTTTTGCGGCAATCGCCAGATCGGGCTGGCAACGAAAGCGCCGAGGTGAAGGCGAATCATAAGGAAGATAAGAGAACCGGACACATCCATCCTGCCGCTGTTTAACCGTCACCTTTCCCATAAATATGGAGTTGCTGGCCTGCAGACGGCGCAAATTGCTTATTCCCAGAATTGTACATAGATCTATTTGAGCTGGCGTGTTCTCAGCGATAATTGAGTCGTTTACGATGCTCTCATTCAGAATCAAGCCGGACGCATTCCCGCCTATCTCGATCGATCCGCAAATCGACCTGTCGATTGTCAATTCTACTGAACTGGCGCCATCAATTTTTATGCCACAGATATTATCGCGCACCATTTGCGTAGTATGAGCAATCCGCAGGCGGAGGTTGTCTTTAAGGACGCTCAGATTTCCCTCAATTAAGAGGCCATCTATAACCAGCTCACCGGGATCTGGTCCCAAACCAGGATCTGTACCTCCGAAAATCTTAATATCTCCTTGCAGATGCGGCCTCAGTCCTCTGGCTGCGAATTGACCTTTCAACCTTGGCTTTGGCCAGTCTGCTGCCACGATAAGAAGCTGACATCCATATGGAATAGATACAGTCAGGTTCTGCTCAACATATGTCCGGCTATCCATTATTACTATCAAGCCCATCTTTGCCCCGGAAGCCTCCTCATGCAGTCGATTGCTCCATGCATCCAGCGCACCCTGGACAGTTTCAAATATCAGTTTCCCATCTGCTGCCTCTTTGCTCACCCCAACTTGCCAGTCCACTTCGCCTGCTAGAGTCTGCTGAATTGATGATATGCGATCATAGGGCCCAGCTCCTACGTCCCCGCTAAAGCCGTAAGAGTAGCTGACGAGAACTTTCTGCAGCGAGATTTTGCTGGGAAGGGTCATCTTTCCCCTCATCGGATCGATCGCAATGGGAATGCGTTTGGCTTCATCACCGGTCACATCCGATTCAATATTATCCAGCGAAGGCGGATCGCGCCAGTTTGCCATGTTGCAGATGAAGATGTCCTTTAACGGCACTCTGCGAGGTTTGGTCTCTCCATCGATGGTTATATCGATCGCAAATATAGGCTGAGGATCGAAGTAAGATGGCTGCAAAGCTTCTCCATTGCGAAGGGCTTCAAGCTCGTTGTAAAGGGGATAGCGACGAAGCATCCCGGGAACATTGATCTCCTCAGAGAGATGGACAATCCAGTCTTCAGTCTGAGGCCTGTTGAACAGGGATATTTCAAAGCCCAGGGGATCGAAGGTGTATCGGTTGCCTTCATTGCCCATCTTGCAAGCAGTGACCTGGCTAAGGGGGTAGCTTTGCAGTCTCCACAGGAAAATCCCGATGTTGGGAATGTTGTATTTGCCTCCTCGGGTCGAAATTCTTCGTACGTCCAGGGTGTGGGCCGTGGTTTCAAAAGGCCCGCCTGCCAGCTCGATCTCGTCTGTATCCCGAACACAGGCCGTCCGACCCTTGTCCAGACGCAGATGATTAAGATGCTGGGTGACGGCAAGAAGCGCGAAGAACTCTACTGCATGAGACGGCCAGCCGGTTACGTCGCGCGATACCTGTTCCAGCACCGCAGCCGTTCCCTTCCTCCTGCGGTAGGCGATGGTGTTGGCAACGTAACCTCGCATTTTCGCCTTCCCTGCACAAAGAGAATGGACGGCATGAACCCCAAGAAGGTCGCCAATGTAAGGAATAACCCAATCATCACAGGTCTCGATAAACCAATCGTCATAAAGCCCCTCGATATCCTCTTCCAAGATGCGCATCTCGCCCTCGATCAGATCCAGGAGAGCTCTCAGAGGCTCGCCCTCCAACGAGTCGCGAGCTTTATAGACTGCAGGCAGAAGGTTGTATAGTCGTTCTTTTGTAGCTTGCGTCATGATTTCAGTTCCTTTAACGTAACGCCTATAGAAGCGGGATTCAACAATAGCATCTCTGCAGGCAGTATAGCGCCGCTTTCCTCGTCTATTCGAGCTCTTTCCGCTTGCAAAACAGCTGTCAACGATGCCCCGGCTTTTGGAGCATCGTCTCGTTCCAGTCTATCCAGGTCCACCGCAATCACGCCCTCGACTGCCTGGATTACGGCCAGAACCTCGGCCGCAGTCACAAACTGTGCGAAATTGCGGTTTTCAAAGGAGA